>CAYXFI010000362.1:0-4293 GCA_964464205.1 uncultured Cytophagia bacterium | reverse complement strand
TTCTCGGCGATCTGTGCTTTGAGCTCGTTGACTTTCGTCACGGCGGCCTTCACGATCTCATCGTCGGCCAGGGTGCTCAGCTTGTTTTCTTGGGCGAGATCGTAGACGTGCTTGCCAAGCAAGTTGAACTGGTGGTCGATTTCCCGCTTGAGGCTCATGATGTCCACACGAATGCGACCGATCTTGGTGAAGCGCTGCGTCGCATCGATGATCTTGTTCACGGCCTCAGATGCCTTGTGCCGGTAATTCTCCCAACGATCGGCCATGATGCTCACCTCCTGATGATGGCCCACTTCCTGCGTATGCCTCGCTCGCCGGATCCGTTCACAGTCTTTCTATCGTCCTCGTCCTCAAGATCTTTCCCCGAAAGTTACAGGACAATTTACGCCAGTCGGGTGCCCAAGTCAAGATCTGAATCCGGACGCAGCGTTCCCAGGGGGCATTTATTGGTGATTGCGAAGGATTTGGCTTCGAAAGAGGACCGCGTGTTTTCTCCCTTGGGTTTGCGATGCTGCCAGCGTGCCCCCGTGGGCATCCCCCTGGATGCGGGGCCTTGCTGATTTCGCCCGCCCTGTCGGTCACCTTCGTTCTCGTAGGAGCGACCTCCCGGTCGCGATGGCGCGGCCTGCGCGAGCGGGCTCCCACATGCCTCCTCCGGGACGAACGGTCACGATGAGGGTTTCCGAGAGCAGCCCTTGGTGCAGTCAAGGTAGAAGCGACCCCCTGGTCGCGATCAACAGAACTGGCCGCTGAAGGATGAGGAATCGGGCGGTTTGGTAGGAGACGTCGCGCGATTTCGAGGCCCGACCGTGGTGGAGCAATCTCCTGGCCGCGACGGCGCACTACTGTTGGGTTCGCGATCACGGCGCCGGTTGAAGGCGAGCCACTTTGTACGTGTACAGTTTCCTCCCCACCTTCGCACGGATCAAATAGACCCCCGCGCCCACTGGATTCCCCTGATCGTTAGTACCATCCCAGTGAAGAGGACGGCCCGTGAGCCAGGGACCCTCGTACAGTAGGCGGACTCGCTGTCCCCGGACGTTGTAGATTTCGACTCTCACCGGGGGAGTGGAGACGGGTTGCAGCGAAGGCTCGCCAATCACCAGCTTCAACTGCTGGCGGAAGGGGTTCGGGTACGGTGCCCGGAGAGTGAACTCCTGTGGGATGGGAGCTGGCTCCGGCGGTGTCGCCCCGAGAGCGGCGCGGACGTCGATTTTGCCGTATCCCCACTGCTCGTTGGGCACCACGCCGGTGAAGGCATCCCGGCGGGCAGTGGAAGTCAGGAGGGTTTTCACTTGCCAGGCATCCAGATTCGGGCGACGCTGCAGGATCAGAGCCACAGCGCCGGTGACGTGGGGGGCCGCCATACTTGTGCCCTGGCTGATCGCGTGTTTGCCGTCCTGCAAGATGAGACCATTGGGGTAGGAGGCGTTGCCGGAGTTGAAGATTGTGTACTGGGTTCCGGGCAGGGCCTCCTCGGAGAGGGAAGAAGCGATAACCTGTCCCGGGGCGCTGATTTCCGGCTTCAGTCGGCCGTCGCGGGTTGGTCCCGGACTGGAAAAGAGACAGAAATCACCAATCTGTCGGTCACTGGACTGGAGGCGATGCCCGTCGAGGTCCGTCCATTCCCGCTTGGTGACGTAAGCCCCCACCGTGATCACATTGCGGGCGCTCCCCGGTACGCCGATCTTGATTGTGTCGTCCAGGTGGTCGAGCAGTTCAGCCTCCATCGAGCTTGCGGCGAGCCAGGCGTCGAAGTGGCCCGAGGTTCCTTCCAGGCGGACCGTCCAGGTGCCGGCCTTCGGGGGCCGGTCCTGCTGGTAGTCGTACACCTGAATGAGCAAACCGCGATCGCCGTTGCGGGGGTCGGGGCCTTCAGACGCGTTGTCGATCCACACGAACCCCTCGGTGCTGTTCTCCCAGCGGCGGAAGCCGGTTTTCACAGGGCCAAAGAATTTGCCCGAGGGGGAGAGTACGCTCGCAGTGAGGCGCACCGTGGCGGGGTACCACACCTCGAAGGAAACGTAGTCGTCCTGCGTCCCGCTGTTGGGCTCGTAGTCCTTGATCTTGATGCGAATCTCAAATTTGGACGCCCCTCCGGAGAAGGAGCCGCTTGCGTGGATGGGATCGTCGCGATCGTTTCCGGCGGCGGCCACGGCGACCTTGCCGGGAATCCCCGGGCCGAACATGCCGTCAATGAACTGCTCAACCAGGGTGGTGCCGTCGTGAGGGCCGCTGTGTCCTCCGATGCTGAGATTCACCACGTACGGCCGCTCCAGCACGTCGGCGATGCTATCGATGAAAGCGAGCGCGTGTAGTTGATCCACATCCAGAATGCCCCGTCCGTCGGTCCGGGTCGCCTTGACGAGCACGAGGTCGGCCTCCGGGGCTACCCCGGCGAAGGCGCGGTACATGTAGGGCCGGCGAGTGCCGTTGCCATTTCCCGCGGCGGTGCCAGCGACGTGGGTCCCGTGGCCCACCCGATCGCTCTCTCTCACGGCTCCCGCTCCCAGCAGCGCCCGATTGATGTCTTCCGCGGTGTAGAGAGTGCCACCGTAGGGCCCTTCACCGTCGAGGTCTCCGTCCCCGTCAGTGTCACCGGGATCACTGAAGTCCAACAGGTAGAGGATCCGTGTGGTTCGTTCAGGATCGGAATTGCGGAAATCGAGGTGACGCCAGTCAATCCCTGTGTCTACGATGCCGATCAGTACGCCCTTGCCGGTCAGATTGCTGTCGCGCTGCACCGCCCTCGCGCCGATTTCTGCCACGCTGATGTCGTTCTGAGGGAAGAGCACGTGCGGCGCTTCGACGAAGTCGACATGGGGGCAATCGAGCAGATGCTGGAGAGCTTCAGCACGGACGTAACCTACCGCAATCCGATCCCTCGATACCGTGATCCGCATGCCCAGCCTGCGCAACGTAGCAGCGTCCGTGCGGTGGAGCACTTTCACAGGGATCTCACCAGGTGCGGACAATCCCGGGGGCGCTGGGCTCTTGGCCAGTGATCGGGTGACCACGGGGGGGCGTAGGTAGGGATCGAGTTTCCGCAGCGGCTGGGAAAAGAGCGCCAGCGGCACAATGAACAGGGCAAGGACGCCAAACGACCGTTTCACCGAATGGAACCCTTTCTTGGTGGAGATATCCCGTTCGCCTCCAATCTTATCACCGGTGAGGAAGAAACGCAAGCGCAAAGTTGAGGTTGCCCTCATGCGGAATGTCCGCCGCCCGGCGTATCGCAACAAATGTGCCCTCAAAGGGGTGGATTGGTAAGTACAAGCATTGGTCCCCAGACCATTGAGCTTGTTGCAGGACGGTTTCGAGCGGAAAAAACTGTTGCATCTTTTTTTCCGACTGCTATATTGTTTTCCCGCGAGCAAGAGTGGAGGCAGAGGGTGACTCATCGGGGTATTTCGCAGCAGCGGGGAAAAAGCGGGGTACTTGCCCAGAGCACTCCTGCGCGCCGAGCCCATTCTCACCTGGTTACAGATTGTTCACCGCTGCGTCCGCCAGTACATTTGTTGTTGTGTTCGACTAGGATTGTAGCCCTGCTACGCTAGGGTGTATTTTCGCTTGTCCCGAGGATCGGGACGGGCGAACGTTGCGGTTGTCACGCTTCTTCGTGTAAAGGTACCAATCTGGCACTTGCGGCCATGTCGTCCCATCCAAGATGGGACTGACGTGGCGGAGCTGTGGGGAAAAGCCGGGACAAGGAGCCCTGGGGTGTCCGATCGAGGACCGATAGGGCTAGGGTTAATGAGGTAATAGGGTGGTAGGCCGTCCTATGTCGGGAAAGGGGTGGTTGTGGTTTCCTAGGGCGCCAAGGCAAGAGCTGGGCGACTAACGTTTCCTAACAACTATGGAATATCAGCAGCGGTGGGTGAGGTTGTGGCGTCGGCAGAAATGGCGGTCGGAGAACTGGTAGCGTTCGATGGTCGGAAAACCGTGGTCCAAAGGCACTCTTGTTGTGGTCGCGTGTATCTCCGTGGGACTTGGGAGACGGGCTGTTTTCTGCGGGCCACCGGCGTGCGTGGGTGGCAATGAGAGTTGATCTATACGTCCGTGGGCAAGGTACATTTGGCTCCGCTGTGAATTCGGCAGCAGGGGAGGAGGTGCCCTAGCACACTGTTTCCCAATTAGCATTGCTAGGCGCATGGTGTTCAGGGGGTACCGTTTTGGGGACAGGTTTCACCTCCAAATTGTCCAGGCCATATTGCCACTTGTGAATCACGGGAGACTCATTGATTTCTTCAATACCTTGAAGGATGCGAGCTTTGAGCTCGTCCACTGAATCGA
>CAYXFI010000361.1:0-4310 GCA_964464205.1 uncultured Cytophagia bacterium | reverse complement strand
AGGACTCTTTCGCGGATTTCTTCGACGATCATCTCACAACCCTCCGATTGATGAGAGAATCATCACCCTCACCTTCCTCGCGCAGCCATCATTCCGCCCAGAAGAGCCGACGGAATCACCAGGAAGAGCGTGGCCCACTCGGGCCACGGGAAACCGCTGCTGCTGCGGCTGATCAGCGAAGCGACGGAGACCACCGCGATGATACCGGCCAGAGCCAGAGCGTGCTGGAGTCTCCGTCGGCGCACGAGGCGGGCCGTCGTGTAGCCGCCAGCCGCGGCGAAAATCATCCCGTACACGGCGTTCAGGAACGTACTGGCTCCGGGACCGCCCGGACCACGTCCGCTCACGGCGGAGAACACAGCGGCGGCCAGCGCGAAGACAACGTACCCTGCCAGTACCGCGAAAACGCTCCGCACGCATCCACCTCCGGCCGCCCGATGGCCGGCATCCACGGCGCGATGCAAGGCTCGCGAGCCTTTGTCCGCACGGCTATTTTGCCAATACACCGCCGGAAAAGCAAATCTTTTCTACCAATAGCACCCAGCCGGTTCGGTACTTTCGAATCTTCACGATCCGCACGGGTTGCCCACCAGTTCCGGAGTCCGATCGCCGCAGGAGGTGATCCCTACGGCGAATGGAGCCTCTGTCTACTGGCGGTTTTCCCGGTGTCTGTGGGCACCGCTTTCGCGGGAACCGCGTCCCGGGGCAATACTAGCTCATCGCCGCCGGTGGCCGTCTCCGGCATGCGACTCGCGTCTCGCGCCCGCGCCCGATCTCAGACAGAGCCAAACTAACCTTCTCATCACCGAGCGCACGGCGTCAATCGGGAAATCATCCCCGCGGCGCAGTTGCCCGCCCGAAATTCAACCCGCGCAGTTTGCATTGTTACGCGAGCATTTCTATTTTCCTGACACACCGGCAAAGCTCACCGAACGCGAGAGGGCCGGACGATGAAGCTCTTCGTACCCGGACGAATCTGCCTCTTTGGCGAACACTCCGACTGGGCCGGAGGCTACCGTCGCATCAACGCCGACCTCGAGAAGGGCTACACGATCATCACCGGCACCAACCAGGGGATCTACGCCGAGGTCAAACCCCATCCCTCCAAGCTGATCCTTCGGGCCACCCTCAGCGACGGCACCCGTCGGGGACCCTACGAGCTTCCGATGGAACGCGAGGCTCTGCTGGAGGAAGCTTCGAAAGGCGGGTTCTTCAGTTACGCCGCAGGGGTGGCCTACCAGATCCTCACCCACTACCGCGTGCGCGGTCTGGAGATCGACAACTACCTCACCGACCTCCCCGTGAAGAAGGGCCTGTCTTCGAGCGCAGCCATCTGCGTGCTTGTGGCACGGGCCTTCAACCGGATCTACGATCTGAAAATGACCATCCGTGGCGAAATGGAGTTCGCCTACCGTGGCGAAATCACCACGCCCTCGCGATGCGGCAGGATGGACCAGGGCTGCGCCTACGGCAACCGCCCCATTCTGATGATCTTCGACGGGGAGGAGATCGACATCCGAGAGATCACTGTGCCGCGCGATCTGTATTTCGTGATCGTCGACCTGAAAGCAGGGAAGGACACCAAGGAGATCCTCAGCAAGCTCAACCGCTGTTATCCCTTCGCGGAGGACGAACTCCAGCGCAACGTCCAGAAATACCTGGGCCCGATCAACAAACGGATTGTGCACGAAGCCGTGGAGGCTCTCCGCGCCGGCGATGCTGAACGGATCGGCGCCCTGATGCGAGAGGCCCAGGCGGAGTTCGACAAACACCTGATCCCGGCCTGTCCCTCGCAGCTCACCGCCCCAGTCCTGCACAAGGTGCTCAACTACCCGTCCATCCAGCCCTACATCTACGGCGGCAAGGGGGTGGGATCCCAGGGCGACGGCTCCGCCCAGTTCATTGCCAAAGACGAGGAGAGCCAACAGAAAGTCATCGAAATCTTGGAACGCGACCTCGGGATGTCCTGCCTGAAGCTGGTCATCGGTTCCACGCGCAGGGTCCGGAAAGCCGTGATCCCGGCGGCGGGATTTGGGCCGCGCCTGTTCCCCGCTTCGAAGGCGATCAAGAAAGAGCTGTTCCCGATTGTCGATCGCGACGGTCGCGCCAAGCCCGTCATCATGGCGATCGTGGAGGAGGCGCTAAGCGCCGGGGTGGAAGAGGTGTGCATCGTGGTGCAAAGCGGCGACCGGGAGCTGTTCGAGGAGTTTTTCTGCGCGCCTCCCACGATCGAGAACTTCAACAAGCTGTCGCGAGAAAGCCAGGAATACAGCCGCTACCTGATGGACCTGGGAAGCCGGGTGACGTTCGTGACGCAGGAGATCCAGGAGGGATTCGGTCACGCCGTGTACTGCGCGCGGGAGTGGGTCGACGATGAGCCGTTCCTCATCCTTCTCGGCGATCACCTCTACGCTTCGACAAATGAGGTGCCGTGCGCTCGGCAAGTGCTGGATGTGTACGAGCGCGTGGGGCACAGCGTGGTGGGTCTCAAGCTGACCTCTGCCGGGGAAATTCACAAATTCGGCTGCGTGACCGGGGTGTGGGAAAAATTCGGCGAGGAGCTGAGCATCACCGAGTTCGCCGAGAAGCCGGATCTGGAATTCGCGCGCGAGCACCTGACGGTTGAGGGGCTGGAGCCCGACCAGTTCCTGACCATTTTCGGGATCTACGTGCTCACTCCGAAGGTGTTCGAATTCCTGGAAGAGCACATCAGGCACAACCTGCGGGACCGCGGAGAGTTCCAGCTCACACCGTGCCTGGACAGGGTGAGGCGCGAGGAGGGATTCACCGGCTACGTCGTGAAGGGGCGGCGCTTCGACATCGGCACGGCGGAGGCCTACCGGCAGGCGGTGATCGAATACCGGAATGCGTGAAGTCGCGCTATCTAATCGCCGCGGAGGCGGCTCCCTCAATAGCCGCCATTTGTAGGAGCCACGTCTCGCGGCGAGTCCGCCCGCGGCACAGGAGGTTGACACAGGTGCGATCGCCACCCGGAGGTGGCTCCCACAATAGCCAGGATTTGTACGAGCCGCGTCTCGCGGCGAGGGCTGTCGGAAGCGGGAGCTCCCGCCTACGAACTGCGCGGCAAATCGGATCCCGTGCCGTCGGGGACGGCTCCCATAATGGCCAACATTTTGTAGGAGCCACGTCTCGTGGCGAATCCGGCCATGGTGCAGGAGCTTCACAGCTATCTAATCGCCGCCAGAGGCGTCTCCCACAAGGGATGAAAACCTGCGGTCCAATCAAGGAGGGAACCATGAGACCGATCCACACGATTTTGCTTTTGCTGGTCTTTGGCCTTTCGGGCTCCGCCCTCGCAACTGCGATTCCGAGGCCCGAACACCCTCGCCCCGACTTCCGGCGCGATGCCTGGCTGAACCTGAACGGGACCTGGGAATTCGCATTCGATCCCCAGAACGTTGGGGTCGCCGAGGGCTGGTTCCGACCGGGAAGCGGGACGTTCGACCGTCGCATCCTCGTTCCGTTCCCCTGGGAGTCGAAGCTCTCGGGGGTCGAGGATCCCAGCTACAACGGTGTAGCGTGGTACCGCCGCAGTATCGAGATTCCGCGCGAGTGGAAGGGACGGCGCATCTGGCTGTGCTTCGGAGCCGTTGACTGGCATGCCACAGTGTGGGTGAACGGCCGGAAAGTCGGCGAGCACGAAGGCGGCTACACGCCGTTTCGCTTCGACATCACGGACCTGCTCGGACCCCAGGGCGAAAACATTCTTGTGGTGCGCGCTGAGGATTGGACCAGCCGGGAACAGCCCGTGGGCAAACAGGTCGGATGGTACACGAAAACCTCCGGGATCTGGCAAACCGTCTACCTGGAGGCCGTCCCGTCCGGACTGACCGTGCAGAGCGCCCACGTTTACCCCGGGCTCGAGCCGCCCCAGGCTACGGTTCGAATCCGGGTCCGTAACGACGGGGCCAAGCCTGTGGACGCGCTGGTTCGGCTCTCCTTCGCGGACACAACAATGGCGGCCGTCGGGAAACAGGTTTGCCTGGAACCGGGCGAGACCGAGGTCGAGCTCGTGGCAACCATCGACAACCCGAGGCCGTGGTACCCCGAGGATCCCTACCTGTACGACTTCTCAGTGGAACTGCTCGCGGGAAACACGTTGCTGGATCGTGTACACTCGTACTTCGGTTTGCGGGAGGTGCGCGTGGCACCTTCCCCCGGGTCCGGCCACCCGATGATCTGGATCAACGATCGCCCGGTGTACATCCGCGGTGCCCTCAACCAGGCCTTCAATCCCGCGGGAATCTACACCTACCCATCCGACGACTACGCGCGGCAGGACATCGAAC
>CAYXFI010000360.1:0-4337 GCA_964464205.1 uncultured Cytophagia bacterium | reverse complement strand
AGCAGTTCCGCAGGCCAGCGTCGTCCCAGATCTGTACGCCCACGCCCGGGGCGAAACCGGACGGGTCCGCCACCGTCACGACGAGCATGCCGTAGTCCGCATCGATCGTGAAGCGGGTACGGAAGCCGTCGGCCTTGTGCAGGATTGTTTCGGGACCCGAACCCACCAGCGCCACGCGGCTGGCGAGACGCACGGGTCCCTGGATTTCGTAGCGTCCGGGCGAGAGCTTCACGGTGCCACCCCCACGGTGGGCGACGGCGTCGATGGCAATCTGGATGGCTCGGGATGTGAAGCCCTGGACGTCGGCGTCGGGGCCACCGACGGTGATCACGGCTGGCTGGATTCTGGGCGTCACCAGACCCTGGCTGTCCGGGCTTCCCTGCAAGGGCTCTCCTGCCCAGACACGCCCCATCATTGCCGCGCAGGCGAGGGCCGCTACCAGCCCACCTCCCCATTCGGCTCCGATCAAGCTCATGGCGCCCTCCTCAGCGTTTCTACCGACCGACAGGTGCGCAAGAACGGCTCAGTTTGTTACAGCTCGAACGGAACGACCTGGACCACCTGTTCCACTGCTTCAATTTGGTGAATGACCTCCGGTGGGACGGGGTCGTCCACTTTGACCACGGCCAGGGCGAGGTCGTTGGGCCGCAGTCGTCCCAGCCGCCACTCGGCGATGTTCACGTGGGCGTTGCCGAGGATGGTTCCCACATTGCCGATCACGCCAGGACGGTCGTAGTTCTTGATGATGAGAAATCGACCTTCCGGCTCCACGTCCAGGCCGTAGCCGTCGATCTCCACGATGCGGGGGATCCCTCGCCCCAGCAGAGTGCCCGCGACGGACTGCTTCTGCTTGTCCGTTCGGACGTGCACGCGCATCAGGTTCGTGTAGTCCTCGGGCTCGAAAGTGCGCGTTTGGCTGACGCGGATACGCCGCTCGTCCGCGATGTAAGGCGCGTTGATGTAGTTCACCTTCTCGCGCAGGATGGGAGCGAGCAGTCCCTTGAGCACCGCGACGGTCAGCGGTTTGACGTAGTTCGCGATGTCGCCGTAGTACTCCACGGCGACCGCCTGGATGCGGCCCTTCACGGTCTGGACCTGCATCCGGCCGATTCGTTCTGCCAGGTCGAGGAAGGGGCGCAGCTTCAGGAATTCTTCGCGGCTGGCAATGGGCATGTTCACGGAGTTCTCGAATTCGCCTTCTTTCAGCGCCGCGATCACCTGTCGCGCCAGTTGCACCGCCACGTTGATCTGCGCTTCCACAGTGTTAGCCCCGATGTGCGGGGTGACCACCACGTTGTCCAGTTGCAGGAGCCGCGGGTCGCCCGGAGGTTCCTGCTCGAAGACGTCCATTGCCGCACCGGCCAGTTTGCCGGAAGTGAGGGCGTGATACAGCGCCTCCTGGTCCACAATGGATCCCCGCGCTGCGTTGATCAACATCGCCCCGTCCTTCATCAGGTTGATCTCGCGGTGCGAAATCATGTGGAACGTCTCGTCGGTGAGGGGGGCGTGAATCGTGATGATGTCGGACTGGCGCAGGAGCTGTTCGTACTCCACCAAGGGCACGCCCAGTTGCTCGGCCTTCTCCACGTTCACGTAGGGGTCGTAGGCGATCACCCGCATCTCGAAGGCCTTCATCCGGGTGGCTACCCGACTACCAATCCTCCCCAGTCCGATGATGCCGAGGGTCTTTCCCTGAACCTGCCGACCCAGAAATTTCTTGCGCTTCCATTCTCCAGCACGCAGGGAGTTGTGGGCGTAGGGGATCTTGCGGCAGAGGGCCAGAATGAGCCCGATGGTGTGCTCGACCGCCGCGATGGTGTTGGCTCCCGGGGTGTTCATGACCGCCACGCCCTTCAGGCTGGCGTAGTCGATGTCCACGTTGTCCAGACCTACCCCACCCCGGGCGACCACCCGCAGGTTCTCTCCAGCGTCGAGCAGCTCTTTGTCGATGGAGGTCTCACTGCGCGTGATCAGCGCGTGGTAGGGCGGCAGGATTTTGAGCAGCTCCTCCCTCGGAAGCCCAACGCGCACATCCACATCGAAGTCGGGCTCCGCCTGCAATAGAGACAATCCCTCGGGCAGAATCTCTCCCGTCACCAGTACCCGGAAACGCTTCGGACGTGCTTCCTCCATTTACGCGCTCCTCCCCGTGCGTACCTCATCGTGCATTGGTTCAAAGTACCTGTCCAGATGACGCAGCAGTCCCTCCACGTCGCTCTCGCGAAGCTCGCCCATGTGGGCGATGCGGAACGTGCGTTCCTTCAAATGGCCGTAGCCGGAAGCCAAGAGGAATCCGCCCCTTCGGGCGTGCTCGATCAGCGCGCGGGGTTCCACCTTGCCCTTGGTGGCTACGGCAGTCACGGTGGGCGAAAGGGCCGCTTCATCGGCAAAAAGGGCTAACCGGGCCCGAGCCCAGTTCTGCACCATCTCGGCCATCCGGAGGTGGCGTCGGTATCGGGCCTCGATTCCCTCCTCGAGAATCCGGCGCAGTTGGACGCGCAGACCGTACAGGTGGGGCAGCGAAGGCGTGATGGGCGTCTGTCCATCCTCTGCCCGCCGTGCCATTTCGACAAGATCGAAGTAGAAGCCGCGATTCTCCACTTTCTGGGCCCGTTCCAGGGCGCGCTCCGAAACGGCGCACACCGCGAACCCTGGCGGCAGGGCCAGCGCTTTTTGCACGGACGCGAGGCAGAAGTCGAGACCGAGTTCATCGAAGGGGATCGGCACGGCCCCGAAGGAGGTCACCGCGTCCACGAGCAGCAGTACCCCCGTGTGTTTGCGCACCACCTCGGCGATCTCTCGGAGCGGAGAGATCACTCCTGTGCTGGTCTCATTGTGCACGACGGTCACGGCTTCGTACGACCCTTCCCGTAGTTTCGCGTCCAGGGCCTCGGGATCGACCGGTTTGCCCTCGGGAAACTCGAGCAGGTCGGCCTCTTTCCCATTGGCCAGGGCGATCTTGTACCAGCGGTTCCCGAAGGCCCCGCAGCTCGTGCACAGGACCCGCCGCCGCACAAAGTTCCGGACGGCCGCTTCCATCAAACCGGAACCCGAGCTGGTAGAGAGCAGGACCGTTTGGCGAGTGGCGAAAAGTTGACGCAGCAGCCCGCTCACTTCCAGGACCAGCTCCTTCGCTTCCGGGGTTCGATGGCCGATTGGGGGTTCGGCCATGGCGCGGAGCACCTGTGGATCGACTTCCGTAGGTCCGGGAATGAATAGTTTCAGTCGTTGTGCGTCTTGCATTGGCCTGTCTGCCGTTACCGTTCGAAGTTTTTCTGGCGTTGTTTACGAGAGACTGGTGAGCGTGGAGATGGCCGTGCGGGAGAGCTGCTGGATGGCTCCGAGGACAGATCTGGCCTCGTCCCTGAAGTCTACCTCGCCGTCGAGGATGTGCTGGAGGCCTTTGCGGTACAAGGACTCGAAGCGCGTGCCCGCGACGCGGGCAGGGCCATCGGGCCCGAGGGCCAGTACGAGCACCGGCGCCAGACTTTCGCAACGGACGAATACCGCTGCCTGAAGAGCGACGATGCTGCGCGCTGCTACCCCTCCGTATCCCACGAACAGATCCACGGCATCCCTGGCGGCGAGATCGCTGGCTCCGTCGCCGACGAGCATCGTGCCCCCTTGCAGCGGTGCCAGTTTCTCAATCGCCAGGCGTTTCCCCTTGGTCTTCACCATCGGGGAGGTTCCGTCCAGGGCCAGGTAGCGTTCGGCGGGGTTGGGTCGGTATTGGTGCCGGTGGTACTTGTACCAGTCCCCCTGTAGCTCGTCGAAGGCCACGTCCACACCGAGCACGTTGCGTACCGGTATGCCCAGGTGAGCCGCGAGCTTCTGCAGGGCCAGGACGAAGCCGCCGCTGACGATGTACACCTCGCAGTCGAGTTCCCGCAGAGCCGAAACCACCTCGGCGGCGTCCTCCACCAGATTCTCGACGTACAGTTCGCCGATTCTCTCGATCTGGCCCCGGGTCGGACGTAGGAGCTCGAGGCGTCTCTGGAAGATTTCTTCCAGCGGAATTCTCCCCTCCATGGCCTGCTGCGTCAGCAGGCGTACCTCGGGGCCTTTGCCGAGCATCTCGCCCAGTTCGTCAATGCCCTCGATGCGAGTCAGCGTGCAGTCGCAGTCGAAGAAGATGTGTCTGTGCGTGCGCCAGACCACGATTGCGTGGTGACCTTTCAGCGGATGAGTAGAAGCCGAACCGATCTGACCTGATCGCCGAATGTAACGCGGCAAATGTACAGACCTGTCGGCACAGGATCAAGAGAATTGTCCGTACCCGCCCACCGCAACTGGACCTCGCCTGGGCCCGCCACGCCATCCCACAGAGTCTGGACCAA
>CAYXFI010000359.1:0-4340 GCA_964464205.1 uncultured Cytophagia bacterium | reverse complement strand
ATGCGAATCATCCACGTCTCCGACACCCACCTCGGGTTTTTCGAGTACGGGAAGATCGACCCCGAGACCGGTCTGAACCAGCGGGAACAGGACTTCTACCGCACCTGGAACAAGGTCATCGATGACATCCTGTCCGATCCGCCGGATCTGGTGATCCACGCAGGGGACCTGTTCCACACGCCGCGACCCACCAACCGCGCCATTCGGGTGGCTTCAGAAGCCATCAAACGGGTGGGGGAGGCGGGGATTCCCTTCGTCTTGGTCTCGGGGAACCACTCGACGCCTCGCATTCGGGCTACCGGGTCCATCTTCGAGACTCTGGCGCTTTTCCCCAACGTCCACGTGGCCTACCAGGGACAGTACCGCTTGGTACGTGTCGGCAAGATCGCTGTGCACTGCGTGCCCCACACGTTCGACGAAGGGGAGTGGCGGTCTGCCTTCGAGGCAGTGCGACCGGATCCAGCGGCCGAGGCCAACATCTTGGTCACCCACGGCGCCTGGCGCGGCCAGAAGGACTTCACGATGGGCGAATTTGGCGAACAAAGCATCCCGGATGTGGAAGAGAGGCTCGGCGTCCGGTTCGACTACATCGCGCTGGGGCACTACCACAGGCATGTCGACATCAGCGACCACGTCAGCTACTGCGGCAGCACAGAGAGAACCAGCTTCAACCAGATCCACTCGACGCCCGGGTACCTGGTGGTCGAGCTCGGCGACGAGCTTCGACGCACACACGTGCCGGTTCCGGCCCGACCGATGATTTCGCTCGCTCCCGAGTTGAGCCGGGAGTCCTCCGCCAACGAGATCCTGGATCAGGTTGCGCGGCTTGCGGGCGACGTGCCGGAAGGCGCAATCGTGGACTTGCGGCTCGTGGGCATCTCGCGGGAGAGCTACCTGCGCCTCGATTTCCGGGAACTGGAGGCGCTGTTTTCGAGGTGCCTGGCCCTGGAGAAGACAGTCATTCTGGCGGACCCGGGACAGGAACAAACGGCTCAGGCTGAGATGGGCGGTCTGGCGGAGGAGTTTGAACGCTTTCTGCTCGGTCGCGATCTGCCTGAGGAAGACCGCGAGCGGATTCGGAATCTCGGTCTCGAGTTCCTGGGTAGCGAGAGTCAGGAAGGATAGGCAGCGAATGGTCATTCGGGCGATCCAACTCACCAACTTCCGCCGATTCCGTAGTGCGTTCGTTGAGTTCCCCGACAATCTGATCGGCATCCTGGGTCGCAATGGCGCCGGGAAGACCACGCTCGTGGAGGCCATCTACTGGGCGCTCTACGGGAGGAGTGCGCTTCAAGGACTGGGGCGTGGACGGCAGGAAAACGAGTCCCTGCGGTGGATCGGCGCGGGCGAGGAAGAGAGCTGCCGCGTGGAGCTCTGGTTCGAGCTGGGAGGCGAACAGTACCGGGTAATCCGGGAAATTCGCGGGAAATCGGCTGCCTTGCGTGCGCAATTGTACCGTGAAGGCGGCGGGTCGAAGCCGATTGCTGAGAGGGACTCGGGGGTGGCGAAATACCTGGAAAACCTGATTGGCCTCGACGCGCGCTCGTTCCGAGCGTCGGTATTCGCACGCCAGCGGGAGTTGGCCGCTTTTTCTGATCTCCAGCCGGAACAGCGGAAGCAGACCGTGCACCGACTCGTCGGGATCGACCTGATCGACCGTGCTCGACTCGCGGTGAGGGAACGGCGGAGCCAGGAGGAACGGTACGCGGAGGGCCTGGAAAAGGGCCTCGAGGACGTCGACGAGCTGCGCAGTCGCCTCGCTGAAGCGGAGGAGCACCGCGACGAGTCGAAGGCCGCGGCCGATGCCGCCAGAGAGGCCCTTGACGAGGTCCGGGCGTTGGAGGAAGCGAAGCGGGCGGCCCACGAGGAGCAACAGAATCGACGCGCCGAATACCTGCAAGCCAAGGCGAACGTCGAGAAGATCGAAACCAGCTTGAAGCACTCGGAGGAGCAACGGTCGGAACTGGTTGAGCAGATCGGTCAGGCCGAGACGGCTCAGAAGGAAGTGGAGAGGCTGCAGCCCCTCTTGAGTAAACTACCCGAGATTCGCCGCGAGAAAGAGCGGCTGGACGAGACTGAGGCCGAGCGGCGCAGACTCCCCGATCTGCGCGCGGAGTTCGAAAACGCCCAGTCGCAGATCGAAGAAAACGAGGCAAAGCTGGGCGAGGTTCAGCAGAAGATCCGCGAGCTGCAGGCTGAGCACGGGGAACTCCTGCCTGAAGTTCAGCAAATCGCCGAGCTCGAAAAGCGGCGACAGGAGTTGGAGCGCGAGCAAAGGAAACTTCACGGCGAGCTCCAGTCGCTGGGAGATCGGGGGAAAGATCTGCGGGCCAAGAGGCAGCAGATCCTGGACCTCGGCTCGGACACTCCTTGTCCCGTGTGCCGCAGGCCGCTTGGGGAACATCAGCATCAGGTGCTCGCCGAATTCGATCGCGAGTTGGAGAAGCTGCGAGCGAGGTACGCCGAACTGCGCAAGCAACTCAAAAGGGTGGAGCTCGACAAGCGAGAGGCGGAGGGTCAGCTCGATGCCCTTCGAGCCAAGGAGCGGCGTTTGTCGGCGCTCGAGGCGGAGCTGGAGGCGCGGCGACGAGAAGAGGCTTCCCTCCGCGAGGCAATGGACGCACTCGCAGCCAAGGCGAAGCAACTCGAAGAGACCCTGGCCAGGATCGAAGCCGCGGAGTACGACGCGGCACGACACGCGTGGCTGAAAGAGGAATTCGAGAGACTACTCGAACTGCAGAAGAAAGCTGAGCGCTACTCGGCTGTGGCGGAGCGATTGAGTGAGTTGCGGACGAAACGCGAGCAACTCGAGCGGAACATCGCCGAACTCCGCACCCAGCTCGCCCAGGCCCAGCAGGCGTTGGAAAAGATCGCCTTTCGGGAGGAGGAGTTCGAACGCGCCGAGCGGGAGTACCGTGAAGCCAGTCTGGAACGCGAGCGGAGACAGGAGGAGTGGTCGAGTCGCCAGGCTGAGTATCGAGCTTCGTTGCGCGAGATCACGGATCTGCGCGAGCGTCTGCGAAAGGCCGAGCAGACCCAGGCTGTGCTGAACTCCGTGCGGACGACGATCGCGGACTTGCGCGTGCTGGACGAGCTTCTCGCCCAATTCCGGATCGAGCTGGGCGGACGCCTGCGTCCGCTGTTGGAGCACAGGACCTCGGAACTGGTGCGGCGCACTACGAACGGCCGCTACGCCCTCGTGAGCCTGGGTCAGGACTACGATCTCCAGCTCTACGACGACAACATACCGTATCCGCTCAACCGTTTTTCCGGTGGTGAACAGGATCTGGTGAACCTGTGCTTTCGGGTGGCGATCAGCCAGGTGGTGGCGGAACGATCCGCGCGGAACCCGGTGCGTTTCATCGTGCTCGACGAGGTGTTCGGCTCGCAGGACGAAGAACGCAGGCATCAGATTCTCGAAGCACTCAACGGTCTCTCGCACCACTTCCGACAGATTTTCCTGATCACCCACATCGAGAGCGTGCGCGACATGTTGCCGGCGGTACTGGAGGTGGTGGAGAAGGGTCCACGTGAGAGCGAGGTGGTGGTGAGGTGAAGTTAGAGGCGCAGGCAACGGCTGAGAGCCGGGCTCGCGTGGTGGGGACTGGCAATGTAGCCTTAGAATACCCTCACAATACCCTCCTGGCAGGAAAAACGCGCGTGTAGGGCGAGGATTCGTCAGAAAGTTGTTGACAAAGTCATGGCGCTTCCCTAAGATTGAGGTGTCAGGGGACAAATGCGTAGGCTCCCTTAGGTGTTGCTCCGCGGGGCAGTACTCCCGTCCTCAGCGTTTTTCCTCAAGTCGCCGCAGACCAAGCCCCGTTAGTCCCCCAAAGTTGGAACCGACCTGCCGATTGTGACGGACCGGCCGGAGCGGAAGTTAAGAGTTGGCTTGATGGTTTCGACCGCCGCATTTTTCGCGCTGGTTGTAGTGCCCGTGCGCGGCGGCCACGTGAGCTGTTGGTGTGTACCTCATTGATTGCCCGGACGTGCAGCGGCGTCGCGCAGCAGCGGCTGCTGACGGATCATTGGCAGCTCTCTACCGAGCGTGTGATTGCGCGGTCCGAGATGGTGCGTGCTGCCGTTACGCGCGTACACGGTCAAGCCAAAACAGTCGCCAGCATCACACTGTCAGTTGGCAGGGCTCTGAAGATCGGAACAACAACTGAACCGTGCACTGGATTGTGCGCCTCGACGGCGGGCTCCCGGAGCGGTATCGGCCTGTTCACTGAGGGGGCGGATCGAGGATGGGGGTGGTGAAACTTCGAACCACCTATCTGTAGAGTGGTCAACTGATGGAGGCATGTAGGTATGGTAGGTAAGCCAGTGCTGATGCATAG
>CAYXFI010000358.1:0-4388 GCA_964464205.1 uncultured Cytophagia bacterium | reverse complement strand
AACGTTCAGTTGCTGCCCTGTCTCCAGATCCCACACCTCAAAGGGGATGCGCACGAGGAACGGATCCATTGAACCCGGGTTGGGATTAGCCGGGTTCTGGCTGTGCGGCAGCTTGTAGCTGAACATCCAGGTGGCCAACTGTCCCCCTTCCACCACCTGCGTACCGTCTTCGCTCATCACGCCGGTGAAGCGGATTTCCAGCGGATGGTAAATGATGTCCGGGTTGTCCGTGCCCCGACGGAACGTTCCGTACTTCGCAAGGTCATTCGGGCGAGCGCCCTGACGATAGTAGCTTGTAATGCCCGTGATGAGGGTCGGGTTTTCCGGTGGCTCGTCGTGGACTAGCACCGGCTTATACGTCTTCGCCTTTTCGAAAGAACCGTCAAAATTCACGAAGAACTTCAAGGGCTGATCCAGCCAAGGCATGTGCGTCAGCTCTTCGATCGGCGTGATGCCGTACTCTCTGCTGTTCGTGTATTCCGGCACGGGGGTGCCATCGCGCAGCAGCGTCCAGCTGCTGTCCTCGTTCACAACGATCTCGTATTTGCCCGGAGTTGCCACAGTCGGATCCGGGACGTAAACCAGAGCTTCCCAGAAGTCGGCTTTCCCCGCCACGTGCTTCACGCCGACAGTATCAAATGGCGCCTCGTACACCACCGTTCCCGGACGCGGCTTGTGCGGGATCACCGTCAGCACGTTCCGGGGGCTCTCGAGCACCTTCGGCACCATCTGAGTGCCGACGCTGTACGAGGTGACAGCCACGTAGTACTTCCGGCCGTTCGCCAGGGTCAGGCCCTCGTAGTCCTTGGTGATCTTGTAGTGGTACTCGAGGCCGGTATCGCCACCGAACGCCACCGGCAGCGAGAGCACGAGACCGGTGGTCTCATCGTACTTTTCATCCAGAACTACGTAGATGCCGTTCTCACGGTCGAACGTGGCCAGTCGCTTCCACGGACCGGCGGGACTGGCGCCAATGTAGACGTTGTAGCCTTCAAACTCGTACCCGAATTCCTCATAGTCCTCAGCGTTCGCTTTCCAGCTCAGCAGGATTTCCCGATCGAGCGGGGTCACCGTCACTTCCGGTGCCTTCGGCGGGCTCGGCACCTTAAACCCGGCGTCGTAGGCCGCCTGGGCAAACTTGTCGTAGAAACGCAGGACGGAAACCGAGGAAAGCCGGTTGGTACCCTGGCCGATCACCACGCCCGCAACCACCACCTGCGTGTCGCCTGGAGCGAGTGTGAACATTCCGGAGCTGGTGAGGATTCGGACATCAGCAGGCGGGTTTTCAGCCGTCGATAGCCAGCCGGTCCCGCTCACCGGATCGCCCGTGTTCAGGAACTTCGACGGTTGACCGGTGATCGGATTGATCCAGGGCTTACCGTCTCTCTGGGTTCCGTTCAAGTAGTTCCACACTTCCTCCGCACCCTGGGCGCTATAGGGCGGGTCACGGAAAATCGGGTGCGGATTGTAATACTTCACAAAAGCCGTGGCTCCGAGAATCTTGCGATCGGGGTAGATGGTGCCATCCGGCAGACGAACGGTGTCTCCGGGGGATGGGACCATCGGTCCGCGGAAGAAGTCGAAACCGATGGCCGGTGGCCGATCGCCGTACTGGGCATCACGTGGATAGCCGTTGTAGACGTAACCCATTCCCAGTTCCACGTCGTAGCCCAGCAGGTCATCATTGGCATCGCCCAGGTCCACGTCCGCCCACACGCCGATGTACGTGGAGTCGATGACCTGGTCCCCTTTGTTGATCACCGTGTATTGAACGAACATCGTGTTGCCCAACGCCCCAGCGCGGTCGTACGCAAAGGCCAGCACCTGCAACTCCACACCCATCGGCGGAGTGTTGTAGGTCCGGTTGTGCAGGTTCTGGTCCATGTCGTTCATCACGGCGAACACCTGCTGGTCGCCGTAGAACTTGGGCGTACCGTCCGGGTTCACCGGGGCGCCTTGATGAGCCGGCCAGGCAGTCCAGGGATCCACATCGAACCAGGGATCACCTCGGTCCTCGCCGTCGGGGAGGTCTTTCTGAATCTTGTACACGCGGTACTCTTCCTTCTCCGGGTCATCCGGCGTCCCGTCCGGCAGGATCATGCCCGGTTGATACTCAACGTTGTAGTCGGCGCAGGCCGTACGGAAGGAGCCGTTCACCTTCCCGGCCAGCCAGATTCCCGCATTGTAGCAGATGTACTTTCTGGAACCTTTCGGCCACTCCAGGTCGGCGTTACCCGTGATCGGGTGGCGCGTGAAGGTTCCATTGTTCATTACCGGGCATTTGATCTGGTTGATGTCCAGATACTTCACACTGCGGCTCGTCGCGGTCTTGGAGACCGTGGGAGCCCCGTATTTCTCCGCAGTTAAGGCAAGGCTGGCGGCAAATCCTATCAACGCAACCACCGACAGCCCAGCGATCACCTTTCGAAACATTCTCCGTCCTCCTCACCTGGTTGAATAGACGACCAGCTCAGCCCTGCACGAACGCGGGGGAGAACCCTCCGTCCTCCCCCCGTTCCCAGGCCTAGAAGTCCACCTTCAAACCGAAGCGCACAATACGCGGAGTACCCAGGTTCCGCGAACCAAGGCCGCTCAGGTAGCGACGAGCAATGTACTCGCCGGTCTTGCCGTTGATTCGCAACCAGGCCTTGCCATCCTCGGTCAGGAACCAGCCGTTGTCGTGCGGCATGCCCGTCTGGCGGAACACACCCACCACATTCTTGCGATTGAACAGGTTGTACACCCAGATGTACGGTTTGATCCGCACGCCGCCGACCTCGAACGTCCGGTCGATCTTGAGATCGAGCCGGTGATACCAGGGCAACGTCGATGCGTTGAGAGCCTCGATGGGCCGCGGTGCATTCTGCGGGAAGAGACCACCGGGACCCGGCTCGATCTTGGTGTAGCGGCTTCCCGAATGCACCGTGTAGAACACGTTGATGCCCAGGTTGGCGATCGGCTTGAAGCCGAAGATCGAAGGACCGTCATCCTTCAGGAAGCGGACGTCGATGTTGGCGTTGCCCACGTGATCCTGGTTGTGAGCCAGCGGGGTGATGATGGTCGGGAAGCGCATCCGCTGGTCTTGCCAGGCGATGTCGAAGTGGTCGCGGCTGTTGGAGCCGGTACCCATCGCCTTCGAGAATGTGTAGTCCAGACGCGCGGCGATGCGCTTGGTCCGCCGCAGATCGAACGTGATGTTCACACCCTTCGTGGTTCCGAAATCCACGTTCTGCAGCTCGAAGAACGAAGCGTACCCGTGACCAGGCTCCGGAATTTGCACACGGATCTGGATGTAGTCCTTGATATCCTTGTAGAACGCCGTCATCCCCAAGCTGGCGTTTTCGCCAATCTGCTGTTTCAGGCCCACCTCGTACTGGATCGTCCGCTCAGGTTTGAGGTTCGGGTTCGGCATGGTGCGCGCGTTACCGCCCTGGAGGAACCGGCCCACCGCCGTGTACCCATCGTACAGATCGTGCAACCGCGGCAGCTGCACGAACTTGCCGAACTGCGCGTGGAACACGGTCCGATCCGTGACCGGGAAGCTCCAGCCCAAGCGTGGGCTCACGATGAGGTACTTCCGCTCCTCTCCGTAGCTCTTCGGGTCCACCAGACCTAGAGCATTGATGTCCAGTCGCCGCGAGTCCTTGTAGGAGCGGGTACCCGTGGTCAGGTAGTCCACGCGGATACCAGCATTGAGGATGAGGTCCTCGAGCTCGATCTTGTCCTGCACGTAGAAGGCAGCCCGCACGGGATGCTTGGGGCCGTCCATGCCCGTGGTCTTCACCTTCCTGCCCGTGGGGTGGGTCACTTCGTAGGTCTGGTCCGCATTGATCTCGTTGCCCCAGATGTCGTAGCCGTAGTTGATGATGTTGTTACGAAAAATGTCGAAATCCGTGCGGGTATCAGTGGAATCCACAGCGCGCTCGTGCAAGCCGAGGGAAATGGCCCGAGTGCTGTACATGAAGTAACGGCGCAGGGTGTAGTAGTTGTACTCAAACCCGGTCTTGAACTCGTTCCAGTCGTTGAACTGCCAGACCAACTGGAACTTGGGCCCGAAGTTCTCCTGCGCGCTCTTGCCGTAGCGCGACATCACCTGGCCGGGCGGAATCGGATTGAGCAGGCCAAACAAACTCAGGTTGTAGGTACGGCCCCAGTCACGCAACGCCGAACGCCCATCGGGGCCCAGGTTGTACTGCGGATCGCCGTACTTCTCAATATCATCCCAGAGATCAGGATCACCGTACTCAACTTTGTAGTAGAAGTAGTTGAAGTTCAAAGTGTAGAACATTCGGGGGTTGAGCTGATGCGTGATGTTGAGGTAAGCGCTCGCGTTCCAGCGCTTCGTGACCTGATTCTTCCAAACATTCCACAGATCATCCCATCGTGAG
>CAYXFI010000357.1:0-4391 GCA_964464205.1 uncultured Cytophagia bacterium | reverse complement strand
CGAACACCGTATCTACCACCTTTTTCTCCACAGGCGGGCTAAGTTAGCCAATTCGGCAGGGAGTGTCAAGGGGATTCGGGGCCGTAGCCTCGGAGGCGCATCGGCCTGGAGCAGAGTGGACTTCCAATGGTAGGACCCGCAGACAAAGGCTCCGCCCCCCATCTTTTCCCCAGACTGGGAAACCCTGGACGCTCTGGTCACGCAGAATCACCGGAGTGAGATCCAAAGCGTCGGGCGATCGCACTGTCAGCGTGAACTCAGCGAGCGCGATACACCACCCGTCCCCCCACCACAGTGAGCTGAACTTTGGTCTTCGGTATCTCCCGCGGCGAGACGGACGCAAGGTCTCGATCGAGCACCACGAAGTCCGCCCACTTGTCCGGGCCGAGCGATCCGAGTTCCTCTTCGAGAAAACCGGCGTGGGCTGCCTCCGTCGTGAACAGCCGAAGGGCTTCTTCGATCGTGAGGCGCTGCTCCGGAAACCAGCCGCCGGGTGGATTGCCTTCCAGGTCCTGGCGGGTCACAGCGGCGTAGAGGCCCAGCAACGGGTTGGCGGATTCCACAGGCGCGTCGGACCCGCCCGCGATCCGGGCCCCCGCGTCGAGCAGGGACCGCCACGCGTAGGCGCCTTTCACTCGTTCGGGCCCAAGACGAGCCTCCGCCCAGGGCATATCCGAGGTGGCGTGGGTCGGCTGCATCGAGGCAATCACACCGAGTCGCGCAAAACGCGGGATATCCTCCGGCGACAGGACCTGCGCGTGCTCAATCCGCAGCCGGTGGTCCTCCACGCTCACCTCCGCCAGAGCCCGCTCGTAGGCGTCCAGCACCAAGCGGTTGGCCCGATCGCCGATTGCGTGGGTACACACCTGCAGTCCGCCGCGAAGGCACTTCACTGTGATCTCCTGGATCCGATCGGGAGAGGTGACGAGAAGTCCTCGATTGCCCGGGTCATCCGAGTACGGTTGCAGAAGGGCGGCACCCCGCGAGCCAAGAGCTCCGTCGGCGAAGAGCTTCACCGCACGGACGGTCAGCATCCCCTCGTACTGGCCGATCGCGGGGCCATTGCGCAGGAGCTCCTCAAGCAGAGGCCCAGGCGAGGCCATCGCGTACACCCGTACCTTCATTCGGCCCCGACGTGCGAGGTCGCAATAGGCCGCGTAGGTGAGAGAATCGATTCCCGCGTCGTGCACGCAGGTCAGTCCCAGAGAGGCGAAGTGGTCGAGCGCCGTCTGGATGAAATCCTCGAGATCCTCGACAGTCGGCTGGGGGAGCGCGTGGGCCATCAGATCCATGGCGTTGTCCACCAGAATCCCGCTCGGCTCGCGGCTTCCCGGGAGCCTGAAGATGACCCCGCCTTCCGGATCGTCGGTGTCCGCGTCGATGCCCGCCCGTTCGAGCGCGAGGGAGTTTGCCCAACCCACATGCCCTCCGATCCTGCGCAGGTAGACCGGATGGTCCGGCGCAACGCGGTCCAAATCCAGTTTGGTGGGGAATTGCTGCACGGGCCAGTCGTTCTGGTCCCAGCCGCGCCCGAGGATCCACTGCCCGGGGGGTGTTTTCGCCACGGCATCGGCTACTTTCTCCAGCACCTCTTCCAGGCTCCTGGTTCCCACCAGGTTCAGCTCTTTCAGGGATCGCCCCACGCCGACCACGTGCAGATGGGCATCGATGAAGCCGGGATACACCACCTGCCCCTTCTGCAGCCGGAGTACCTCGCGCGCACGTCGTACGAGATCCTCCAGTTCGTCGCGTGAACCGATCTTCCAGACTCGCCCATCGCGTACGAGCAGGACCTCCGCCACGGGGATCTCCGACTCCATCGTCACGATCTTGTCGGCCACAACGGCGAGATCGGCGCGGCGGGCACAGCCGCCGAACGCAAGCCCTGCAATCAGAGAGACCATCGTCAGGATCGCCAGACGTCGCACTTTTCTTCCTCCCGTCCGGGTGAACATCCGTCAGCGGATCACCGCGATCTTGGTCCACCCGGTCCGTCTGCCAGTCACAATCTGAATCAAGTAGACGCCACTCGCCACCAGTTCGCCCCGATCGTTGCGCCCATCCCACCGGTAGATCCGCCGTAGGCCCTCCGGCTGTGGACCGAGATCTTCCCTGCGGACCGCCACCCCTCGCTCGTCACGGATGTAGAGCCGGACGTCTCCGGATTCCGACAGCACGTACTCGATGTAGGCGAATCCGTGCTCTTCGGGCCGAAACGGATTGGGCGCCGGGTCGAAAACGCGGAAGCCGGGGCCGGCGGCTCGCGACCGCCGTTCCACCCGCAGCCGGAAATGCAGCCTCTGGTTGGGCCATCCCGGATCGCGCGACACGTTCACCGGTACGATCAGGAAAGTCGACCAGTGACTCAGCAACCCCAGTTCCAGGTCCCTCGCCAAGACCGGCGTTTGCGCCCAGTGGACACCGTCCGCGTCCCACACCGCTACGCCGCAAACCCAGTTACCTGGCAGGTCAGACTCCAGGCTTGCCACCCAATTCCCCGTGGCTTCCACCTGGAAGTGGAGAAAGGTCCCGGCTAACCGTCGCGTGGAATCCGCGATCCACACGAAGCTGTCAACTTTCGAATCCCAGTTGAAACGCAGCTCCGGGTAATGGGCGCTCTCGCGAAAGTATTGGACCGAATCGGCACGGCTCCCCGTGAAGTATTGCCACACCTGGAACTCGGCCAGGGCACGCTCGAAACTGTCGCCGTGCCTGTGCAGCACCGTGCTCATGGCGTCCAGCCCCGATTCCTCGAGCATTTGCTCCCAGATCTCACGGATGATGCCCACCCCGTAGAGGCGCACCAGCATCTTGTTCCACAGGGCAAGCCCGTACTCGTGCCAGCCGTCGTAGGTGTCGAAGGGCTTGTCCGGTCGCTCGAAGAACTGAGGCAAGTACTGGTAGTAGTCGTTCACTTCGTCGTAGACGTAGTCCTCCATCCAGACGGCCGAGGCTTCGTAGTAGAAAACATCGTCGTCCCGGAAGCTTCGGTAGCCGAAGTGGATGGCGTGGAAGAACTCGTGCGCAGCCGTCACCTGGAGCGCCGGGACCCCGTGCGTGTGGTAGCGGGGATTGGCGAAATCGTTGTCCACCACGATGAACGAGGTCCAATCGTCCCGGGGGGTCTCCGGGATCTCGCGATCCGCGTTCGTGTAGCCGTAGTCGTTGATGTTCATCACGTACACGTCGTACTCGGGACCATCCACGCCGAAGTCCGAAGGAGGTGGACGGAACCGGAGTTGCTCCACTTCCACCTGCCAGCAGTGCTCGAAGACCGAGGCGATTTGCTCGGCGAAACTCACAGTGGTGGAATGGAACCCCGAGGTCGAGAAGTGCACTCGAAAATGCCCGCCGCTACTCACCACGCTTTCGGGCAACAGCGACTTCGGCGGCCGGTCGAACAGGACCTGCAGCGACGGCAGGAGGTGGGAAGGGATTTGTTCTCGACGGCGTTTCAGCTGAAAAAGGATTGGGGTAGTGCCCCTGGGAGGCACGCGAGCAAACTCTCGCATCGGTTCCGGCACCTGCCCAGGATCGATCACCCAGAGAACCTGATAGGCCAGGGCTTCCGCACGATTGAGGCCGAACTGGCGCTGAAGCTCGAGGGTGCCGAGCGTGACGGCCTCTTTAGCCTCCACGCCCGTTGCGAGCAGAAGCAGATACACCAACAACCCACGCAGTACCCACTGGCGACCGACACCCTGGAGCCGTGCCCATCCTGCCAATTCCGAATGTTCCACTCGCGTACCGGTCACTTCACTTCCGTCGAAAGGTGAGTACGAGGGGAACACCCTGGAAACCAAACCGTTCGCGCAGGCGGTTCTCCAGATACTGCCGGTAGGCCGGCTTGATTCCCCTGGGGATGTTGCAGAAGAAGGCAAAAACAGGAGGTTCCGTCGCCACTTGTGAGGCGTACTTGATCTTGACGTACTTCGAGCCGTAGGCCGGCGGTGGGTAGTTGGCCACCGCTTCTTGCAGGAAGCGGTTCACTTCGTGTGTCTCGATCCGCTTGGCAAGCTCGGAACGCACCTGCAGGGCGACCTCCAGCACGTTCGACACGTTCCACCCGGAAACCGCGGAGGTGAAAGTGATGGGCACGTGACTGTAGACGCGCAGTTCCTCCTGCAAGGCTCTGCGGTAGCGCTCGGCGAGCTCCCGGTCTTTCTTGAGGAGATCCCATTTGTTCACCGCCAACACAGCCCCTCGTTTGGAGGATAGGATCTCTTCCAGAATCCGTTTGTCCTGGGCGGTGAGTCCTTCGTCGGCGCCGATCATCAGGATCACCACTTCGCTGCGGCGGATGGCCCGATGCGTCCTCACGGTGCTGTAGAACTCCACCGCTTCCTTGATCCGCGACCTGCGTCGGAGCCCCGCCGTGTCGATCAGCGTGA
>CAYXFI010000356.1:0-4396 GCA_964464205.1 uncultured Cytophagia bacterium | reverse complement strand
AAAACACGATTTACACCGTAGAGGGCCTCTCTTCGGAACGCTTCGCGGTAGATCTTGCCGCCGGTGGGCCCTCGGAAGCGGACGTGATTGCCCAGCTCCGACGGGCGCGCTTCCTCTCGGTGCCGCATCTCCAGCGCGAACTGCGGCCCACGAAGGACCTGCTGGCCTTCATCGAAACCGTGCGCCTGATCAAAAGGGGACGGTACCAGCTCGTGCACACCCACGAGGCGAAGGCAGGGATCGTCGGGCGACTGGCGGCTTGGTACGCGGGCGTTCCCATTGTCATCCACACCCTGCACGGGATCACGTTTCATCGGCACCTGGCAGCCCCATTTCGTTGGTTGTATCTCGGCCTGGAACGACTGGCCGCCAAACGAACAGATCTGTTTCTCGACGTGGGAGAAGATCTCCGGCAAACGTACCTCCGCCATCGAGTCGGCTCGCGCGAACGGCATCTCGTGGTGCGGAGCGGTTTCGACCTCCGGCCTTTCCGACGAGCCGCCGCGGAGCGAGAGGAATGCAGGAGGCACCTGCGGGGGATGCTGGGCCTCGACCAAGACGCGCTCCTGGTAGGCACCGTGGCCCGCCTCGAACCTCGCAAAGGGGTCCAGTACCTCGTCCGGGCTGCCGCGGAGTTGGCCCCAAGGCACAGGAACCTGTACTTCACCGTGGCGGGCCGGGGAGAATTCCAGCCCCAGCTCGAGCAAATGGTGCGCGACCACGGACTGCAGGGACGTTTCTTCTTCCTCGGACACGTGGATGAGGTCCATCGCTATCTGGCTGGCCTGGACATTTTCGTCCTGAGCTCCCTGTGGGAGGGCTTGCCGCGGGCCATCGTGCAGGCCCGGGCTGTGGGGCTGCCAGTGATCGGCTTCGAAGTGGAGGGCATCCGGGAAATTGTGCGCAATGGGCGGAATGGCTTCGTCGTTCCGAGCAAAAACGTGAGGTCGCTGACCGAGAAGATTGAACTGCTGGTCCGGGAGCCGCACCTCCGCTCCGTACTGGCAAGCTACGATGACGCCGCTTACGTCTCCCAGTGGGACTACCGGGAGATGGTCGCCGCGATCGAACGCATCTACGATCGCGTGCTCGCTCAGAGCTGACACGCGACGGATGTCGCCGGGACTGGCCGAGCCCCGACACCGGGTAAGCGGAAAGTCCCCCGATTGGGCCCAGGGCGCGTTTGGTCCGCTTTCACGAGTACCTGACAGGGATTGCACAGCGCGGAAGACACAACGCACTGGAGGAACAGGACCCGTGAAACCTCTCATCGCGGCCTTTCTGGCGTTCGCTTCGACGCAGGTGTTTGGCAACACCGCTTCCCGCTACCGCCTGCGTTTCCCAGCCCTGAGCCAGGACGACCGTCGGGCGAGCGAACCTCCACGGCTGGCTGGTTCGTTCCTGTTCCTCGGCCTGGCAATCGGGCTGGCCCTGTTGCGCTGGCTGATTCCAGTGGGCATGAACTGGATCGCCCTGCTCGGAGTGGTCTCAATCTACCTGGTGGGCCTGCTCGACGATTTCCGTCCGCTCGAGTACGGTCAGAAGTTCGTCCTGCAGACCCTCGCCGCCGCCGTGCCGGTGCTCGCGGGGGTGTACGTGTCCACCGTTCGGATCCCCGGCATTGGGACGCTGGAGCTCGGGTACTACGGGCCAATCTTGAGTCTCGTGTTCCTGCTTTTTGCCACCAACTCCTTCAACCTAATTGATGGAGTGGATGGCCTGGCCACCGGGCTGGGGATGATCACCTCGCTCGGGCTCGCGGTGGCGGCCTGTCTTCTCGGCGAGACAGGCGTTTCCCTGCTCGGTTTCGCTGTCTTTGCCGCGTCGGCGGCGGTGCTGCCCCTCACGCGCAACCCGGCGCGCTTCTACCTGGGCGATTCGGGAAGCCACCTCCTGGGTTACACCGCGGGCCTCATGGCTTTGATGCTGCTCCAGAAGGAACCGCGGTTCAACCCCGTTCTCGCGATCCTACTACTCCTCGTCCCCACGGTCGACACGGCGTACGCCGTGGTGCGGCGCCTTTGGCAAGGCAGGCACCCATTTCACCGGGACGAAAGTCACGTGCACCATCGCCTCGGCCAGGCAGGCCTCTCGCCGCGGCAGATCTGTGCGGTCCTGTGGTCCGTGAACGCATTGAGCGCGGCTGTGGCCACCGGGCTCCTACTGAGCTGACGGGCGAAGCGATGCGTCTCTCCAGTGCTTCGATTCCCTCCCAGGACGCTTCTCCCGAGGACGTGCCGAGGTCCGCGGTTGGGGGACTTCGCCAATACGGTGACTTCCCCCCGTCACCGGGGGCCGCGAACCCGGCGGTGCTCATCGCCCCCTGGCTGCTCGTCGCAGTCCTCGTCAGCATGCCAACCAGTTGCACCTTAGCGAGGACCTCCAGTGGCCCCGCGGCGCCCACGCGCGGCCCAGCCATCCAGATTTCGGAAGAGGCGAACGCCGTCACCATCCGTTTCGACTTTCCGAACCTGCCGCTGAGCTCCGTCGGATCGGCCAAAGCCAATTGGGTGATGGCCGACGCAGCCTGGGCGAGCTGGGTCTCAGGGCAGGGCGGACGCTACGTGCCAGCGTGCGGCTACCTAGTCGCCCTCCCGCGGCAGGGGGCGGTACAAATGGCTATCCTGCAAGTCCGAGAAGACACGCTGGCGCTTCAGTGGGACCGGGTGGCACCAGTAGCGGAGGTCTTCGGTCATCGCGACAGTGTGTACGAAGCAGCGGTCATGACGGCAACACCGGGCCATCCAACCCTGACCGAAGCGGGCGTCGTGCGCGGGTGTCGACTTGGTCGCCTCACGATCCCGTTGTGGCGTCCGGGTCCTTCTGGGAAAGTCTTGCAAACGCGAAGTCTCACCCTGCGTCTGTCCAAAAGCGGGGGCGACCGACCTCCCGCCCGTCTGCGCGATCCCGACCTGCACAAGCTGGTGCTCAACCCGAGCTGGCTGGAGCCGGGTCCGCCGGACAGTCTTCCGCAACCCGTCCAGCCGGGCAAGTTGCGCATTGCCGTGGTCGATTCCGGGATGGTCAGGATCACGGTCCAGCAATTGGCGGCTGCGGGAGTAGACCTGCCGGAAGTGGATGTTTCGTCACTTCGGCTGGTTCACCGGGGCAAGGTCCTTCCGCTTCTCCTTCCGACGAAGAGCGCGTTGCGGCCCTCGGACACGCTGATGTTCTACGCCCCAGCGCTACACGGCGACACGTGCTTCACCTACCCCTATTCCGATACTACCGTCCTGTGGTTGGACTGGGGCGCAGGCGTAAGGGGTAAGAGCTACACTCTGCAGGAGGTCGGGCTGGTCGAAACGGCTCCGGTCGACTCCGTGACCCGCCACCGATTGCACCTGGAGCGCGAGACATTGTACTACGACGGCGACGACGACATCTCGATCAAGATCACCGACCCCGTGCCCGGAGAAGGTTGGATCTGGAGACGCTTCAATCCGGGGGAGCGGGAAATCGTGCGGTTCGATCTGCCCGACCTTGCCGCTGGTCCCGATTCGATTCGAATTCGGCTCCGCGTACGCGGCACCAGCCGTGACCCGATCTGGAACGAACACCATCTGCGCGTGACGTTCAACGGGGTGGAACTGGGGCAACTCCGCTTCGACGACAACGATGAGAAGCTCCCCGTCTTTTCCTGCCCCGTTTCGCTGGGCAAGAGTACATCAAATGAACTCCAGATCGAATCCGTGCCAGTGCCAGGCGCACAGGTCAACCAGTGGTACCTGGACTGGATCGAGGTGGAATACCCGCGTCGATTGGTATTGCGGAGGGGCTCTCAGCTCGACGTCTGGCTGCCGCCCTCAAGCAGTCCGCGCACCTGGAGCGTGCGCTGCACGTCGGACAATCGTCCGATTTTCATCTTCCCGGAGGAGGGGATCAGACTGACCGGCGTCCGCCGCATGGTCTCCCACACCGATAGCATACAGGTGAAATCCGCGGGCTTTGACGACGGCAATCGGTGTTCGATCCGCGTGCGCGGCGTGGAGGTGGTGAAAGGAGGGCACCGCGGGCACAACTTGGTAGTGTTGCATCCCCGCACTGGAGCGGTGCTGGACACCCGTTGGTTCGACACGTACGCGGACACGGCACAGGCCAACGCGCTGGCCCAGTTCATCGAGTCTCTCCCAGAGAGTGCGGGTGTGGTTGTGGCCATTCGCGACGAAGGGTCCGCCGCCATGACGGAACGAGCCTTCCGCGCGCTGGAATCGCTGGGCAGCTCGCGCTGCCGGGACGTTCGATTCCGCGATTCCTGGTGTCTGGTCGGCAGGAAGGGAGCAGGCCAGGGAACCGTGCCGGAAGCTCTCGTGCCCCGCGGGAACGGTACCGCCCGGCTGGAGGTTGCGATGTCATTCCCCGAGGGCGGTCCCCTGCGTTACTGCTGGACCGACTCGAG
>CAYXFI010000355.1:0-4399 GCA_964464205.1 uncultured Cytophagia bacterium | reverse complement strand
AGTAGCGGGGTCAAAGACGACGACGTCCGCCCAATACCCTTTCCGCAACAATCCCCGCCGCCGGAACCCGAGCCGCGTGGCTACGGCGCCCGTCATCTTGTGAACGGCCTGGGGCAGACTCAGGATGCCCAGCTCCCGCACGTAGTGCCCCAACACGCGGGGGAACGTGCCGTAGTTGCGCGGGTGTGGGTAGTGCTCTTCAGGTGTGACCGTGTGGCCGTCGGAGGCGACGAGTCCCACAGCACTGCCGAGGATCGTTCGCACATCCTCTTCACTGAGGCAGTGGTAGATGGCCCGCGTCGGCCCGGCCTCGAGGAGTCGCAGCACCGTTTCCGCAACATTCTCCAGTGTGGGTTTCCCCAGCACTCGCTCGGTAATCTCCGCCAGGTCTCTGCCAGCGAAGCTGGTGTCGTAGGCGCACTGCACAATCACCACTCGCTTCGGATCACTGCCTCCCCGATCGTGCAGCAGATTGTCGATGATCCCGTTCCGGATCTCCGCCCGTCTGACCGGGTCTTTCCAGACTTTCAGGTACCGGCTGCGCCCTCCCGCGAAAGCCCAGTCCGGCACCAGCACTCCGAGCGTGGTCGAGGTGGCCGTGTAGGGGTACTGGTCGAAGGTCACATCGATGCCTGCGCTCCGCGCGCTATCCACCAAAGCGAGCATCTTCGCCGCACTGCCCCACATCGGTTGTCCGACGGCTTTGAAGTGCGAAATCTCGACGGGAAGCCCAGCTCTTCTGCCGATTTCGATCGCTTCCCTGATGGACGGGAAGAGACGGCGCCCTTCATCCCGCATGTGGGTCGCGTAGATGCCCCCGAAACGAGCTACCACCTTCGCCAATTCTACCACTTCGTCCGTCTTGGCGTAGGCGCCGGGGATGTACTTCAATCCCGTGGACATCCCAAAGGCCCCCTCCCGCATCGCCTGCTCGACGAGCCGTTTCATTTGATCCAGCTCGGCCGGAGTAGGCTCTCGGTTTTCGGCGTCCATCACCCGCCGACGCACGGTGTTGTGACCGACGAGGAGGCCGATGTTCACAGCAACCCCAACGCTGTCGACTCGGGAAAGGTACCGGCCCACAGGCAAGGGGGAACCACCGCAATTCCCGCCGATCACGGTCGTCACGCCTTGACGAACGTAGTTGGGCACGTCCGGGTAGCGCAGCAATTTCCGCTCGGCGTGGGTATGGATGTCGATGAAACCCGGACACACTATCAGGCCATCGACACGAATCGTCTCGCGGGCTGGCGCTCCCGCCAGATCGCCAATCGCTGCGATCTTTCCGCCGCGGATTGCGACGTCCGCCCGGAACCCTTCCGAACCCGTACCATCGAGCACCGTGCCGCCCACGATGAGCACGTCGTAGGATCCGCTGCAACCGAGCCACGCAGCCGCAAGCAGCGCCAAGGCCAACGCAGCAGGCCCGGCCAATCCGCACTTGCCCAGCATTTTTCTCCCTCAAGCGACTACTCGTGAACAGGCCAGCAATCGTCGAGGCGACGCCCCGTCTCAGTCATCGGGCCGAATACGAAATGCGGAACCCTTCGCATGCGAAAGGCTCCGCGCAACTCCGGCGAGCGCCACATCCGCTCCCCCCGGTCCAACCCGCGCTCATTCAACAACTCGCGCCGGCACGCCCTCATTCAAAACGCGATGCCAACTGTGAAATGCTGAACAGAATTGAAAATGCCGAAATCAGCGTACGCGTAGTCCAGTTTCAAGGTGGCTCCACCCACCAACGGCAGGTAGATTCCAGCGCCCGCCGTTAGCCCCTCTTCGTCCGTGTTCCCGCGGTACCCCACGCGCGCGAACAAACGCTCCATGAACGCGTATTCGAAGCCGATGCTGTAGTGCTCCGGATTGTCGTTCGGGTGGGTGGCGTCCACAATCACGGTCAACCGGTTCGTGTCGCTCTGGAAATTGGCGTTCGACCCGCCCAGCACATCAGTGGTCACCGAGAGCCGAAAACACGTCGGCAAAGGCCAGGGCTCCGTCGAAAGTCTCGCTTCGGTGTGAGGATTGAGCACGCTTTCCGGCATCTGATCGTACCCCCGGATCAGATCCCGGCCGTCCAGTTTCAGGTCCGTGCCGAAATTGGTCATGGTCATCGCCACCTTGAAACCGCGCACGCCCGTGTCGAGGAGCATGCCGACGTCCACTCCGAACCCAAGGGCGGACTCGTTCCAGATCTTCTGGTAGATCACCTTACCGGTGATACCCACGTTGATGAAGTCCGTCATCGCCCTGGCGTAGGTGAGACCGATCGCGAAATCGTGGCTGGTGAATGTGAGGCCCGTGCCCTTGGGCTGTTCGATGGTCGTCTGCTCGATCTCCCCCATCGTCTGGTACACAGCGCTCAGCCCCACCGCCGTTTGATGCGGCAGCGCGAACACCACCCCAACAAAATCGTGTGTGATGTCCGCAATCCAGTTCGTGTGGGTGAATGTAGCCTCGATACCGGTGATATTGGCGATTCCGGCAGGGTTCCAGTAAAGAGCCGACGCATCGTTTGCGAGGGCTCCAAAACAGCCACCCATCGCGATAGCGCGGGCGCCGACGTCCACTTTCAGAAACTGGGCGGCTGTCGTCCCCACCTTTGAGAATTCGCCGGTCTGACCACCCACTCGCGCTGCGAACAACGCAAAGGACAGAACCATCGCTGGCGCGAACGCTTTCGCTCTCATTCCCGCTCTCCCAGACTATTTGATCAGAGCGAATTTGCCGAGGAATTTCTTACCGTCGGGAGTTTCTACGACGTAGATGTACACGCCAAATGCCAGGTCCTGGTTGTTGTCGGATGTGAGGTTCCAGTCCAGGCTGCCGGTGCCGCTATTGTGATGGAGAGTCTTCACCAGCTCGCCCCGCGTCGTGTACACCTTGATCGTGCATTCGGGTGGCAGATACATGAATTCGATCCGCCTCACGTTCATCGCCCGTTCCCAAGCCGCGTTCACGACGTAGGGATTCGGCACGACGCGGATCCCCGCCAAATCGCTCTCCGTGTACTCCCCGAACGAATACCCTTCGAACCGGATCTCGTACAGATCGTCGGGGGTGTGAGCGCGGCTCGTCCGGATCAGGATCTTCTGCCCCTCGATCGGCGGGCGACCCAAAGTGTCCGAATCGGCATTCTTGATGGTCACCTGGTAGGGCACAGCGGCCTTGATGTCCAGATCGTACGTCTGGCCGATCTCGAGGTCCTGGTAGGGCAAATTCACGATGTACATTCGTTCGCCTTCGTCGAACTCGCGATCCCCGTCGTCCAGCACGACCGCGGTCACCCGCTGACCGAACGTCACGTTCCAGACTTCAAAGGGAACCCACTCGGCGATCTCCACCTTCCTACCGATGCGGACCCCCACCTTGCTACCCTCGGCCGTGAAGCGGATTTCATAGTCCGAGGTCTTGGCATCGAAATCGCCCCACTTCTCCAGCACTTCCACGTACCAGGACCCCGTCGTGTCCGTGTGATCCGCTCCGAGCACGTTTCTGCCGTACTCGTCCAGCACCTCTTTCACGCCGCCGAAGGTCTCGTCGCCGTGCACAACCACACGAAATCCGTCCACCACAGGCATGTCCGGCGTGTTGATCGGGTAGCTGGTGAGCTTGGTCTCGCCCGTCGTGGCGTCCACCACGCTGAAGTCCACGGCCGGACTGTCGGAGAACACCACGTGGTACACGTGATCCGCCTGAATAGCCCACGGATCGACCACCTCAATGTCCAGGTAGCCCTTTCCGTAGCCGCGCACGTGGGTGCACGACGAGCGGGGATCCTGAAAACCCAGCGGCTTCGGGCGGGGCGTGACCTTGACGAAGTTGTCCTCCGTCTCGCGGCTTCCCCGCGCCGATTCGAACGCCGGGATGTTCCTGCCCGGGTCCCCCCGATCGTACGCGGTGATCGTGTAGGAGTAGACCACCCCGTTCTTCACATCCGTGTCGACCCAGCTGTGGCGAATCCCGGAGTCGTTGCCCAGGAAGAAATTGGCGTTGAGCGGGTCCAGCCCCGTGATGTTGTCTTTCTTGTCGAAGGTAGCCACCGGCACGTAGCCGACCAGGTTACCCCGGCCGTCCAGAATGGGCTCCCCCCAGGTCTGGCCATCGTCCACACTGCGGTAGATCTTGTAACCCTCGAAGTCGTATTCGCCCGTGAACGGATCCGGCGTGTTTTCCGGCTCCGAGGTCCAGTACAGCGTCACCTTGCCGTCTCCGGGCACTGCGTAGAGTTTCGGCGATTTCGGCCCGGATGGTCCCTGGTAGTGCTTGAGATACATCTCCTTCGCCATCTCGATGTTGGCGATGAAGTCCTCAACGTTGTCCCCGGCGCACACCACCACCACCGATTTCACCGACTCGCCGGGTTGCAGGTCGAAGGGGCCGGTGGCAGCAATCACGACCC
>CAYXFI010000354.1:0-4400 GCA_964464205.1 uncultured Cytophagia bacterium | reverse complement strand
TACAACTTCAAGGAGCGTTGCATCTTCTGCGACATCGTCCGACAAGAGATCCTGACGGAAAAGCGGATTGTGAGCGAGCACGACGGCTATCTGGTGTTCGAGCCCTTCGCGCCCCGCTTCCCGTTTGAGACGTGGATTCTGCCCACGGATCACCAATCCCACTTCGAGAGGATGCCCGAGGAAAGATTGCTAGGTTTGGCCCAGGCGCTCAAAGACGCGCTCACTCGCATCAACCTCACGTTGGAGCGCCCGCCCTACAACTTCATCCTGCACTCATCTCCGATACAGGACCCCGACTACCCAGAGTACCACTGGCACATTGAGATCATTCCCAAGCTTACCAAGGTCGCTGGTTTCGAGTGGGGTTCGGGCTTCTACATCAACACCACCCCGCCCGAAGACGCCGCCAGATACTTGCGCGAAAGCCGTGCCTAAGATGTCACCCGGACCAAAGGGGAATCTGTGGCCTAGACATGGACGCATGAGGTAGCAATGAGAGGATCGTACAACGTTCTGTATGTGAGCCCTGAGGTTGCACCCTTCGCGAAGACGGGCGGACTGGCGGACGTTGCGGGAGCCCTGCCCAAGGCCTTGAAGGAGCTCGGGCACGATATCCGGATCATGATGCCCAAATACGGCTCCATTAGCGAGCGGAAGTACGTTCTGAGAGAGGTAATACGGCTGCGTGAGATACCGGTCAGACTGGGCGACCGCGAATACGTGGTGAGCGCAAAATCGGCTTTCCTGCCTGATTCGAAGGTCCAGGTGTACTTCATCGACTATCCGCCCTATTTCGATCGCGATTCCCTGTACGTGAACCCGTCCACCGGGAAGGACTACAGCGACAACGCGGAACGTTTTGCCCTCTTCTCGCGAGCCGTGCTGGAAGTGCTGAAGGTCCTCCACTGGCAACCGGACGTGATTCACTGCAACGATTGGCAGACCAGCTTGATCCCGGCGTATTTGAAAACCCGTCTTCGGGAGGATCCGTTCTACGCGAAGACGGCGTCGTTGCTGACGATACACAATCTTGCCTATCAGGGCGTCTTTGACAAGAGCGTCCTGGAAGTGATCGATCTTCCCGATGAGCTCTTCCGGCCGGGTGGGCCGGTTGAGTTCTACGGCAAGGTGAACTTCCTGAAAGCAGGCATCGTCTTCGCCGATGCGATCAATACCGTGAGCGAGCGCTACGCGCAGGAGATTCAGACGGAGGAGTTCGGGGCAGGCCTTGACGGCGTGTTGCGGTCCCGCGCTCAGGACCTCTACGGGATCCTGAACGGCGTGGACTACAGCGTTTGGAACCCGGAGACGGACGAGTTCATCCCGCACAAGTACAGCATATCTGACCTCTCTGGAAAACAGCGGAACAAGGAAGCTCTGCTCACCCAGCTCGGGCTGCCCTACGATCCTGAGGTGCCGGTCATTGGCATGATCTCGCGCCTGGCGGAGCAGAAGGGCTTCGATCTGCTGGCCCAGGCGCTGGACGAGATCATGCGCATGACCGTTCAGATGGTGATTTTGGGAACTGGGGATCCCGAGTACCACAAGATCCTCGAGAAGTTCGCCCGGAAGTTCCCGAAGAAGCTGTCTGTGAATCTTCGATTCGACAACCCGCTGGCCCATCTGATTGAGGCAGGCTCGGACATGTTTCTCATGCCTTCGCGGTATGAGCCGTGCGGCTTGAACCAGATCTACAGCCTCAAGTACGGGACGATTCCGATCGTTCGGGCCACCGGAGGGCTCGCCGACACGATCGAAGACTTTGATCCTGCCACGGGAAAGGGTACGGGCTTCGTATTCGAGAACTACGACAAGGAGTCCATGCTGGGGGCCATCCGCCGGGCGCTTGAGGTGTATCAGGATAGAACACTCTGGACCAAACTCATGAAGCAGGCGATGCGTCAGGATTTCTCGTGGCAGGTTTCGGCGCGCAAGTATGTGGCTCTCTACAAGAAGCTGGTGTCGGCCCGGTAGCCTGCGTCTGTAGTGACATCGGTTCCGTTTAGTCTCCAGTGGGCGGGATCGGAGTTGCACCGACAGCGCCAAGTTGGACTTCTGAGAAGCCCTTGTTCCCTGCAAGGGCTCGCTTTTTGTCGCCCTGGGCAGTGGGAATGCTCGGGTCTCCGCAGTGATCGGTTCGAATCGAAGGTGAACTGGCGTTGAGCACGCAGCCCGTACGAGCAGAAGGAATCCAGATTGAGGTGCTGAGAGTCGGTGCCCGCGAGGACGTCGCCCTTCTGCGAATTCGAGGGTTCATCGACACCACCACGGCGCCCGAGGTGCATCGTGTACTGGTGGAACTGCAGACGCAGGGCCTGGTGAACGTCGTGGTCGACATGGCGGGCGTGGGCTACGTGAGCAGTGCGGGCTGGGGCGCTTTTGTGGGGGAGATCCGGGATCTCCGGGAAAAAGGCGGGGACCTTCGCATTGTCCACATGTCTCCCGAAGTGCGGGAAGTGTTCGAGATGTTGGAGTTCGATCGCATCATCGAGTCGTACGAGCACATCGAGGAGGCCATTGACGACTTCGATCTGGCCATGGGGTTGGACATCACGGCGGGGGTCGTAAAGTCGGTACCCACGGAGAGCCCGGAGGCGGAGGGGGCTGTGACTGACGCGGCTACGCTGACGGCTCCCGGCAAACCGACGAGTCCGCAGTTGCTCCCGGAGCATACCCTGCCGCTTCAGGAGAAAATCCGCCGCATCGTCGTCGAGAATCCTCTGGGTGGACTCTGGCACATCTGGAAGACCCTCCGAACCCCCCGCTTTGGCAACACCCGGATCAATCCGCTGCGTCTCTTCCGCATCCTCCGCGAGTTGAACCTCGAGAACAAGGAAAAAAGAATCCGATTTTACAGGTCGCGCTGAGCAGACTGAGGCTCCCGCGATGCTCCCGTGCCGCGAGGAATTGCCCCCTCGGTCGCGTGGTGATCGCGCTCTGGAAGCGCTGGGCCGATGTTTGAGAGCGGATTCCTGTGACGGTTTGGCGGCGCGAAGCGTGAGCGGACCAGTGGCACGGGTCTTGCAATTTGCCGGGGCGTGTCGGAAGTGGGACCAGTGCGCGAGGGATGAAATGGCACGAAAACAAGGGCTTGGGGTGGCCGTGACCGGCTGGCTTTTGGTGCTCCTGGGGACCGGTGTATTGCAACCGGTCAGTTCCGTTGCGGGCGAGACAACCTCCTCGCACCTACAGGTGGGGCCCGGGGACGCCGTGCGCCTGCGCGTGTGGGACGCGGGACTTCTGCTGTCCGAGCGTGACGTGCTGACCATCTTCTCCGGGGACTACGTCGTCGACGGTAACGGAGACATATTTGTTCCTCGGCTGGGTTCTTTCCGAGTGGCTCATCGCTCGATGGCGGAAATTGAGAAAGAGATCGAGGAAGCTCTGGCCCCCATTGCGAAACAGCCTGTGGTGGTGGCCAAGCCGTTGATCCGAATTCTGATTTGGGGAGCTGTGAAAGAACCTGGGGCCTACCTGGCCGAACCGCAGGCGGCCCTTTCCGAGGTACTCCAGTTGAGCGGCGGGCCCGACATGAGCGCCAACCTCGAGAAAATCTCTGTACGCCGCGGGAACGAGACTGTGGTCGAGGGTTTGGAGAAAGCTTTCCGGGAAGGTCATTCTCTCGAGCAGCTTGGTGTTCGGTCGGGGGATGTGATTGTGGTTCCGGCGAGAAGCCACTTCGGCATACGGACGGTCCTTCAGTACGCTTCGTATCTGTCGACGCTGCTGTTGCTGTACCTGCGCACGTCTGAGCGGTGGTAACTCGGCGAGCTCGACGCCGCCAAGTTTGGAAACCTGACGGATTTGATTGGAACATGAACAATTCCGCGGAGACTCATGAAAGGGATGGAAGATCTTCTGCTCGAGACTGGCGGCGACGATGAAGAGGCCGTAGGGCTCGACATCGGTAGGATCCTTCGCGGCATCTGGGAACGGCGTCTTCTCGTCATTGCCGTAACTGTGGTGGTGACGGCCGGATGGATCTACCACCTCAGCGGGCAGCGCCCGATGTACGAGGCGGAGTGCCTGATTCAGTTCAAGAATGTGGGAGACGGGGCGGATCAGCGCCTGAATCAGAGCCGCATAACCCAGCTCACGAGCCGTACGTTCGCCGAGGATGTGGTGTCCATCCTTGGTCTGGCGGTCCAACTGGACGAAACGATGCAGGGAATCCGCCGCACGGATCTGTTCGCCGAACTGACGTGCACGCGTAGAGTTCGGCCCGGACGGTACGAGATTCAGATTGACAACGACAAATTCCGCGTTATCCGCTATGTGAACGACAAGTCGTACCGTGTTATCCGCGAGGGATCCATCTGGAAAGCTCTGAACGATACTGTGGCGGTTGCCGGCTTCTCGTTTCGGTTGAATCCGTCGCTCGACCCACTGCCGCAGAAGAT
>CAYXFI010000353.1:1777-4417 GCA_964464205.1 uncultured Cytophagia bacterium | reverse complement strand
TGTAATCCTCCCCACCCAAATACGGACTCCGATACACCGGGTAGTACTGGTAACTCAACACACACCGCCTTCCGCCGTCCAATCCACTACCGGGCAACCCCCGCAGCAGACCCTTGGCCTCGTGCACCTCGAAATCCTGGCCCAACCAGTACTCCCTACCGCTCTCCAGATCAACCAGCCTAAAGGACTCCGGTATCAGGTTCCTAGTACCCAGAAGCTGCCAGGTGGTGTCCACGCGAATTGTGTCGCGATGCACGCGGAGATCGCGCACGGAGAAAGTCTTCTGGCTTGAACTCGTGTCGTCGAAAGTGAACTCGTAGACCGCGCCATCGGGGACCCGCATGGGGTCCAACGGTTCGACGAGAATCGTGCCTGTGCCCGTACCGCTCACGTGTTCGATCGAGCCGTCATCGGTGCTCCTCGGTGGAGGCGGCACATAGCCAGCCGCAGGAGCGTCCGGCGTCACCACGACCGTGTTCAAGTCCGTCTCCAACACTCGCCCGGTAGCGTCCGTGACGATCCGCTTCGTGCATTCGGCCGGTGCAATGGGCATCAGGTTCGTCAGCGGATTGATTCCGCGCTCGGGGAAATCGTAGTCGTAACCCTGGTCGTAGGAGACGACCGCGTAGTAGTACGTTTGCCCATTTTCCACCGTGGTGTCCGTCCAGGAGTAGGCGAGTCCGGTATCTTTTCCCATGTCGTATTGGATCCCGTTGAAGGCGATCGGGTGAGGCCCCTTGAGCCCATTAATCCGATCGAACTGGGCGATCGGTTTGTTGAAGGTCTTGTTGCCATAGGCATCGGTGACAATCCAGCTCTCGAGGAACGCGGGATCGGTGGAGCGGTAGATACGGTACCCCTCAAAGTCGTAACCGTAGATGGGGTCCCGGGTGAGCCGCTCGGCACTCTTGTCCCAGTACAACGTCACACGGTGATCGCCCGCCACGGCCCACACTCGTGGCTTCACCGGTGGTTGGGCAAAGGCGTAGTCGGCGTCGTAGATTTGCTGCATCGTCACCGCATTGCGCAGGATGTCCTCGTAGTCCTCGCCGAAGAGCAGCGCAATCGCGAATTTCCGCTTCTCGCCCGGCGGAAGGGGAAAGTAGCCCGAACCGTACACGAAGGTCAGGTCCACCGTCTGCTGGATGTCCGTGAAATTCCCGGGAACCGTGTGGCCCCAGAGGGCTTCGTCGTTCTCCGGTGTAATCGTGGGCCAGGGGGCCGCGGTGAAGCTAGTGAGACCGATCTGGTCGGCTTCGTCGTTGTCCGTGTATTCGAAGTTCGGCTCCCCGGGGTCGGGCACCCCGTTGCCCTCGGTACCATCGGCGTCGGGTCCTGGGTAGAGAGGATGCTGCGGACCGAGTCCATCGGACCCCACATCGTCCAGTTCCTGGTTCCAATCGCCGTCGTTGTCGATGCCGTCGTCCTGCCGCTCGTCCACCATCCCGTCGTCGTCGTTGTCCTTGCCGTCCAGCGGGTTGCCCGGAGATTCGAGGAACTTGTAGCCGAAGTACGCCGGAGGGCCACCCCACGCGCCGCGCATGTCGTGATCCCACTGGTAGACGATGTCGTTCTTCACGTCGAACCAGGCGTCGTCATCTTTCGCATCCCCAGAATCCCCTACGTCGGCGTCGCCGTACATCCCGAACACCATCTTCTGGTAGTAGGTCTTACTCCGATTGGTAATCCAGTACGTCCAGATCAGGATATCCTCTGCCGCCGGGTGCGCCCACTGATACCCTCGCACCTCCACCTCGACCCCGAGGCCACGCATCGTGCTGTCGTCGGGATCCGGCCAGAATTCGAACTCGTCGTTCAGGTAGTCGTTCATCCGGTAGTACGATTCCTGGTCCGCGCGGGCGTACTTGCCGTATTGCCCATTCCAGAAACCATCCCAGGTGTGATCGCGGTCGGGCCAATGAAGGGGCCAGGTCTCGGGCTTATCGCTCATCGCCACGTAGTCCTGATCGGGATTCGCGTAGCCCGGCAACGGCCAGAACCCCCAGCGCAGATTGGTCCGCGGGTTGATGTCCGCCCCACGGGAACTCACCATCCCGTCGCTGAACAAATGTCGAACGTGATTCCGCGCGTCGCGAATCTCGGCACCCACGAGCGGCGTGAATTCGTAGAAGTAGCTGTGCCCCGAACCCTTCGGATACACCCCCGATTCGATCCTCGTAAGTTCTCCGCCACCGATGCCCCCGTCGTTGAAGAACAGAGTCAGAATCTTGTTGCCGTCGTGCAGGCCTTTCTTGCGATCTTCGGGCCCGAGTTTCTTGCGGCTCAACGGCTTATTCGATCGGGGTTTTTGCTGCTGAGCCACGGCGGGATTCACCGTCACCCCCACCGTCAATGCGAACGCTCCGAAGACGAGCCAGCGGAGCGGGCGTGAGCACGCGGGTCCTCTCATTTGAAACACCATCCGTTCCGGTCTCCTCCCTGCTCTCTCACGAAAAAGCGGCCCTACCATGGGGCCGCTCCCGATGCGCTACTGCTCGCATCCACAAAGCTCACGCGAGATCAGAATTCGAGCGATAGCGAGACTTTCTGCACGTTGTCAAGGCGACCGAAATCGCAGTACGCTACGTCAGCTTTGAGCACCACCGTCGCGGTCACCGGATAGCGAAGTCCGAGTCCAGC
>CAYXFI010000353.1:0-1677 GCA_964464205.1 uncultured Cytophagia bacterium | reverse complement strand
CGTCAGCTTTGAGCACCACCGTCGCGGTCACCGGATAGCGAAGTCCGAGTCCAGCAGTGAGACCTTCTTCGCCGTCCCGCAGGAACAGGCTCTTGTATCCGGCCCGGGCGAAAAAGTAACCCCGGAATTCGTATTCCATGCCTACATTGAGGTACTCGGTGTTGTCGTTGGGATGGATCGCGTCTACCCCAACGGAAACTCGGTTCCACTCATCCTGCAGTAGCTCCATTGCTACCCCAACGCGGAAGATGAGCGGCATGGGCCACTTGTCCGTGTGCAGGTGCGCGATGATTTTGTCGTTGTTACCCGTCTTCACTGGGTCGATGTCGTGCGTCACCTGGGTGTCTTTTCCCTCCAGGCGCATCTTGGTCCCGAAATTGGAGATGCTCATTCCGAGACGCATGCCGCGGAAGGGGGTCGTGAACAGGGTGCCCACGTCGAGTGCGAATCCGCTGGCCCGCATGTGCCAAATGCTCTCGTGCACGTACTTGGCCGTGAAGCCGATGGAGAAACGATCCGTGATGTTCCAGCCGTAGCTTCCCGCCAGAGCGAAAGAACTCGCTGTAAAGCGCTCGCCCGTGCCTTCCGGGTAGAAGACCGTGCGCACTTCCATCTCGCCCATGGTCATGTTGGTGAGGCTGAAGCCGAGCGCCTGGTCCGGCCCCAATTTGAGCACGACGCCGGCGTAGTCGAAGTTGATGTCCGCGAGCCACCGCGTGTGACTCAGCAGCACTTCATTCCGCGGTAGGCGCGCAATGCCGCCCACGTTCCAGTACAGCGCAGACGCGTCATCGGCCATTCCGACGAAGCCGCCGCCCATCCCCAGGGCCCGGCTGCCGACTTCGATGGACAGAAAGCTTGCGGCCGTGGTGCCCACCTTGGACACGTTCCGGATGAACTGCGCCTGGGCAGTCAGGGCCGCCGAACACGCCGCGATACAAACTGCCATGCTCAGAATGCGTCTCATGAGATGTCCTCCCTCAAACCCCAAGGGTCCAGCGAAGAAACGCCTTTTCCTTCGATCTGAGATCAAACACGAAGCCGCGGGCATCGCAATCAGAGCCTGGACCGCCTCCAGTCGCCCCAGATCCGGTGCCATGCTGGGAGACGACCGTCCTGCTCCGATTGTGAGCCATCCTGGCCTCGGTCCCAAACTAGGTCAGCAAGTGCTAAGAGCCCTGTGAAAAGATGTCTCTTCACCACGTAGCCACGGAGAGCACCGAGAATACCACAGAGGACGGTGAATGAGCACCAATGCCTCGGGGGGCACATGGTTCGCGCAGGACCTCATCCCGCACATAACCTAACCCTGCCTCCACCGTCCAAGAGGTAACAACCCGGCCAGCTGCGACTTCTACAAGCATTGCCAACACAGTTGCCTGTTCAACACACTCTGTGACGTCTCCGTGTCCTCTGACGCTCTGTGGCTTCCCAAGTTTTGGAATTCTTCACAAGCTTTCTAATCCCCCGCGAAGTGAGAGACTTCGCGCTCGACTTTCCCTGCACGGCGAAAGTCTCCCGACTTCGCTGCAAAGTCAGAGACTCTGCACTCCCAGCCCTCGGATTGCGAAGCCTCCTGACTTCCCCGCAAAGTCGGAGACTTTGCACTCCACTGGGATTACTTGATCACCGCAAACTTCCCCACCTTCTCACCTATCCCCGGCGCCTCCACATGAT
>CAYXFI010000352.1:0-4424 GCA_964464205.1 uncultured Cytophagia bacterium | reverse complement strand
AAGGTATCCTGTTTGTGCCCAAGGCCGGGGAAATTCTCTACCGATTGAAACAGGCGACGCGAGAAACCGCCTGAGGCCCCCGCTCGGGGTGAGGGGGTGCGGGCGTGCAGCGTTTTCTGTTCATTGCTGGGGGTGCCGGATCTCCGCGTCGTCGCGGGAATGCGTCTTGATTTCCGCGAGAGTCCTTCGTTTCCTCGAGCAGGGGGCAGGGTGAACTCCCGCCCCCCTCCTCGCTTGCCGTCTGATGTTTCCCTATTTCTCGCACGTGATTTCCTACCTCGCGAGGGCTCGCCGATGAAAACACCGGCGGGAAACACCTTGGATCTCACCGGCCCGGTTGGTAAATTTGTGTGCTTTGCACGAACGGGCAGATGGGGATCCATACGTCAGTGGACAGCGGACGAACGAGGAGGCTCGCATGGGAACGACCGAGGGCAGGGTGGAGGAAGCCTACCGTCAGGCGTCGGAGCACTTCCGGAAGTGGGAAGTCATCAAGGACATGGTCGACCAACTGATCGACATCATGCTCAACTATCGGCAGAGCGGGCATCCTGGGGGTTCGCGGAGTAAAGTCCACGCCCTAGTGGCAACAATGCTGAGCGGCGTGATGCGCTACGATCTCCGACATCCAGAAAAGCGATTCGGAGATCGTTTTGTTTTGAGCGCAGGACACACGATCCCGCTGATCTACGCGATGCTAACGGTGCTTTCGGAGGCAATGCGCCTCAAGTACCAGCAGACCGGAGACAATCGCTACTACATCCCACCCGAGAGAATCGTCCTCGCCGAAGATCTTCTCAATTTCCGCCACAACGGCGGGCTGCCGGGTCACGCGGAGATGGCCGGAAAGACGTTGTTCCTCAAGTTCAACACCGGCCCGTCCGGGCACGGCTCCCCGGCCGCCGCGGGCGAGGCGCTCGCTCTGAAGATCGCCGGTGTGGAGCAGGTCAAGGTGGTGGCACTCGAAGGAGAGGGCGGTCTCACCCCCGGCGGCGTGCACGAGACGATGAACTCGGCGTGGGGTCTGGGGCTGAACAACCTGTATTTCATCATCGATTGGAACGATTTCGGGATCGACGATCACCCCATCTCACGGGTGGTGCCGGGTACTCCGGCGGACTGGTTCGGCGCCCACGGCTGGCGGGTGCTCGCCTGCGACGACGGTCACGATTGGGCCAAACTCACCCGAATGCTGCTGCAGCTCTTTCTCGGACCCAACGAAGGAAAGACCCCCAACGTCGGCTACATGAGGACCAAGAAAGGGCGCGGCTACCTCAAGTACGACAACAAGTCGCATGGAAGCCCGCATCCCCTGAACAGCGATCTCTTCTGGGAGACAAAACGCCCCTTCATGGAGAAGTACGGGGTCGAGTTCGACGGTTTCGGGCAGCCCGCTCCAGAAGACCCCGACAAGCTGCGCGAACAGGAGTGGACCAACATCAATCGGGTTCTCGATGTACTGCGACGAGACCAGGAACTGGTGGACTACATCGCCGATACGCTGGTGAGGCTGGGGGACAGCGTTCCCGAAGAGATCGGTACGTTCCGCCTGGGGGACCGTTCGCCCTGGAGTGACGAGAGGATCTACGATTTCCGCAACTACCCGAAGGAAATCTACCTGCCCCCTGGCAAGAAAGCCGCCAACCGGAACGCGCTTGCCAAATGGGCGGCCTGGGTGAACTACCTGGGATACAAGGAATACGGGAGGCCCCTGTTCATCGCGGCGTCGGCTGATCTGGCGGAATCCACCAACATCGCCGGTTTCGCCAAGGCCTGGGAGGACTTCGAAGGCTTCGGCTGGTACGACCGCGAGACGAACACGTTCGGGGCGCTGCTTCCCCAGGAGATCACTGAGTTCACGAACGCGGGCATCTGCGTCGGGATGGCGACGGTCAATTTTGCCCGCGATCCCTACCGGGAGTTTAACGGCTTCTACACCGCTTGTTCCACCTACGGGTCTTTCGCCTACCTCAAGTACGGGCCGATGCGGCTCTTCAGCCAGCTGGCTCAGGATTGCGAGCTGAAGGTGGGGAAGGTGATCTGGGTGGCGGGCCACTCGGGACCGGAGACTGCGGACGATTCACGGACCCACTTCGGAATCTTCTCTCCCGGCGTGGGGCAGTTGTTTCCCAAGGGGAAAGTCATCAACGTGCATCCGTGGGAGTACAACGAGGTTCCGGTTGTCCTGGGGGCCGCCCTGCGGATGGATGTGCCCATCATCGTTCTGCATCTCACGCGACCGGCCATCACAATCCCTGATCGAGAAGCGCTGGGAATGCCCTCCCATTTCGAGGCGGCGAAGGGCGCCTACGTCATCCGTAACTACCGGCCGGACCAGCCTCGCATGGGCACGGTGATCGTGCAGGGCACCAGCACGACCAAGAACCTGCTGAAAATTCTGCCCGAACTGGATCGGCGCGGGCTGAACGTGAAGGTAGTAGCCGCCATCAGCTACGAGCTCTTCGAGGCACAGCCGGAAGATTACCGGCGGCGCGTTCTGCCGGAAGAGGACTGGATCGACTCCATGGTGATTACCAACGGCGCGCTCCGCTTGATGCACGATTGGCTGATCTCAAAGGTCGCGGAGCGCTACTCCCTGTCGTCGGACTGGGACAACCGCTGGCGCACTGGAGGCACTGTGGACGAGCTCTGCGAGGAAGCGCGCATCTCGCCCGACTGGATCCTCCGCGGGATCGAAAGGTTCGCTCGGGAAAGGGATGCCCGCCTCCGGGCCCTGCGTCAGCCCTTGGAAAGACTGGCGAGCTGATCCGGCCAGGGAGAGCGTAGCAGCGAGACCGGAGAGCGCCGGGGCCTGGAATCGCCTAGCTCCGGTGCTCTTGGCTTCTCAAACCGGCGCGAACGGATGCGCCACCGCTGCCTACGTTGACCCGTTTTGCTTGAGTAGCACAGGCGCCTGCTGGAGTATCGCAGACCCGGAGAAGAGCAGAGGACGGATGGCGCCGCTGAGGCACGGCCGCCGTGAGCGTGGCCACTGCGGCGATCGATGGCGATCAGGGCCCGCCAAGGGGAGGTCGACGCGAAGAGCCAGCCCGAACCCCGCTGGGCGTTCGAGATGCTGGCATTGATTCACGACTACCCGCTCCGTCGGGCGTTCGATCCGCCGGAGCGGGTGCAGGAGCGGTGCGGGATTCGCGAGGGGATGGTGGTGCTGGATGTCGGCTCCGGTGCGGGATTCTTCGTGCAGGCGCCAGCGAAGCTCGTGGGGAGCTCCGGGCGTGTCTAGGCGCTGGATTTTCACCCCCTCGCCACGGTACGAGCGCGACGGAAGGCTACGGGGCTCCGTGAGCGAAACGTCGTGGTCTTGCGGGCGGATGCGCAGGCCCTGCCTCTACGTGAGAGTAGCGTCGATCTCGTCCTCGTATTTGGCCTGCTCCACCGGCTCGACGAACCCGCTCGGCGCGGGATAGGCAAGTTGGGTCGGGCGGTGAGGCCCGGGGGGATTGTGGCGGTTGAACGGACGCGCAGGGTGGCAATCGAGGAGCTCGCCGCCGCATTCGGTAGCTGCAACCTGCAGCTCACGCAGTCCGACCGCCGTCTCGCGTTGTTCCGGAAAGCGGAGCTTCACACGAGGACTGGGCGGGGCCAGTCCGGGGCGCGCTGATCAAGCACCGTGGGGAACGCTTTCGTCAAGGCTGGTTGGTGCGAGCGCAGCTTCTCTTTTCCCCAGTCGGCGCAGCCTCGCGAGGAACTCACGCTCGCGAGGAGCCGCAGGAGCGTCTCGGCCTCCCAGGTCGTTTGCCAGTGTTTGTCACAGTTCGCGTGGTGCTCCCCGGAGACCGGGCTGCCTTGGGACGATCACCTTCATCAGACAGTCCAGCGGGGCAAACGGCGGCTGAGCACACCAGCACATCGGTGGACACAACGCCGCACGGTGGGCCCGCAAGCGAGGTCGGGGGCAGGGGTTGGAGAACACCCAAAAAGCGCTTGAATATTTTGAACCGCTTGCGTAGAATTACGACGCTGAAAGTTGACCGGGGCCCTTAGCTCAGTTGGTAGAGCGGCGGACTCATAATCCGTTGGTCGCAGGTTCGAGTCCTGCAGGGCCCACCGACCCACGGCGTGATCGGACGATCGCGCTTTTTTTGTGCCTATTGGCCGGTAACCTACCCGTGTCGCCCCCGCGGCTTGCTCTACTTCGTCACCGTGAACTCGTCCAGCACGGACCCGTCGTGGCGGATCGCCAGGAAGTGAATCCGGGTCGAGTCCACCTCGAGCAGGCAGAAGTGGTACGCAAAGGCCTGCACGTCGATTTCCGGCCAATCCCTGTAGATCAAGTTGTCCAGTTCGGAACCGCCGCCTCCGGTGATGATGTAGAAGGGCCCAGAACCTTTCGGCGATTGGCCGCGCTCGTAGTCGTGCGTGTGCCCGGAGAAGACGAAAGTGACCCGGTGGCGGGCGAACAG
>CAYXFI010000351.1:0-4443 GCA_964464205.1 uncultured Cytophagia bacterium | reverse complement strand
CCCAGATGGAGCTCATCGTCCGTTTCCGGTCTCACCCGCCGCCCTCCAATCGGGACGAGGACGTTCTTCCTACCCGCGGGCGGCGAGCGCGCCCCGCCCGTGGCAGAAGGGAGCTCCCGCTCCTGACCAGAGCTTTCTCGGGTAGCGAAAAAGAAAAAGCCCCGCGTCGATCGCGAGGCTTTTTCTGGTGGGAGGGGGGCCATGAGAGCCGGTGCCGGGGGCGGGAGTCGAACCCGCACGGGCAAAAGCCCGGGGGATTTTGAGTCCCCTGCGTCTACCAGTTCCACCACCCCGGCTCGTCAATCACAAATTTAGCACTCCGATAGGCAAAATCAAGAGCTTTTGCTGCCCGCATACCTGTGAAATGCGGAGCGCTGAAACCGTAGCCACGCAGGGGACGCCGGGACTGACGCAGAGAAATCGAAGGCGGTTTGCCGACGCGGTATTCGTGAAATTCCGAACTCCCTCGAGCCAAATTGTAAGAGGATGGCGACGTTGTGGTCGTACGTAGTTCGTCGACTTGTCGAGTTTGAGAGAATGCAACCAAATGCCCCTGCGCAGCATGTTCAGTCCCTTAAGAATTCTTCACATCTCCGCGAAGTTCTCTGCGCTCGCTGCGTCCCAGCGGTTGCTCAGGCGAAATCCCGGTACAACGAACGCGACTGACCACAAACTGGTCTCCGCGCCGCCTGTCCCACTGGGCGCCGGAGATCCCAGCGAGTTCGCCACCGTATCAGTTGGGGCGATTTTGAACTCCGTCGAGATTCCGCTGGTTCCTGGGTAGGTTTCTGCTCTTACCTCGAGAGTTGGGCCCTCCGCGGAGGTCTGCCGGGAGTCGCCTGGCGCGGCCGCTGTTCAGCACCGTTGAGATCTCTCCCACGACATCGAGCTGAGGACGCCTTCGGGACACGGCGACATCTTCCCTGCGAGCCTGCAAGCGAATCGTCGACGCGGCGTTCCTGAGGAAAAGGGTTAGGGCCGCGGAAGACTGCAGCCGGAGCCGGGGTCATCCCGAACTCCACCGTCGTCGCTTTTGGTTTCTTCGCCGCCGGTTTGTATCTTGGTGTGTTGCCCTGGCTGCTTGGCTGCTTTGTCGAAAACGAGAAGCTGGAAACAGGTCACGGTCCTACGGGAGGAATCCAATGGTGCCCAACATGCCTGAAGCCTGGATGGTCGCCCTGGGTTTCGCGATTCCGCTCTGTCTCTTTTCGACCCCCGCCAGCGCAGGGGTGGATCCCACGGTCGTGGACGCCACCGTTTCCGCACTGAAGCAGAAGTACGGGACAGCGCATGCGGAGCGGATCGAGCGGGGCGTCGCGCAGGTGGCTCGCCTGTGGCGCGCCGAGGACGGCGACGCGAAGGCTTTTCAGGAGTTCTGCGAACGCCACTTCATCGCCGACGATTCGCTCCTCCTCGAAACGTTGAAACGCTACGATTTCGACCTCGAGATGATCTACGGCCACAACATTGAGCTTCGCAGGGAGCTCCGCAAACCTCTGGATCTCGACATCGGGGAGCCTTTGCCGGTCGACTACCTCTTCGCCGCCTACGATCCTTTCGCGCACGTGACGGAGGATCTGTTCAAAACGAAGGCGGCCTTCGTGGCGCTTCTCAATTTTCCCCTGTATCCCCTCGAGGTTCGGCTTGAGCAGGGAAAGCACTGGTCGCGCCGCCAATGGGCCGAGTGTCGTTTGGCCCAGCATTTTGCCCGTCGTATTCCGGCCGAGGTAGAGCAGAAGATCACCGAAGCATTTCTGAAAGCCGACGACTACATCAACAACTACAACATCTTCATGGGGAAGCTGCGCACGCCGGACGGAGAGCAACTCTTCCCCGAAGACTTGCGCCTGATCAGCCACTGGGGGCTCCGCGACGAACTCAAAGCCCAGTACGCGAACCAGGACGGACTTAGACGACAGAAGTTGATCTACACGGTGATGGAGCGGATCATCCATCAGGAGATCCCGGAAAAGGTGGTCAACAATCCGCAGGTTCTTTGGGATCCGGTTCGCAATGTGGTCTTCGTCGACGGCCGGTGGCGCCCCGCGGACCGGGAACCGGATCGCCGCTACGCTCACCTACTGGAAGTTTTCCGCGCTGTGCGCCTGGCCGATCCCTACTGTCCCGATCTGCCGACATTCATTCGCAGGCGCTTTGAGGAGGACCGAGAAATCCCCGAAGAGCGAGTACGGGAACTACTGGTCCGCGTGATCGATTCCCCGGTCACCGAACGCGTGGCGCGGCTGATTGAAAAACGACTCGGCCGGAAACTCGAGCCCTTTGACATCTGGTACAACGGTTTCAAGCCGAGGGCCGAGTATCCGGAGGCAAAGCTCGATTCGATCGTCCGCAGCCGTTACCCCAACCGCGAGGCGTTCCAGGAAGATCTCCCCCGGATCCTCACGGAACTCGGGTTTTCACAGGACAAGGCGCGCTTCGTTGCCGAACACGTGGAGGTGGATCCGAGTCGAGGCGCGGGCCACGCGATGGGCCCGGGCCGTCGGGTGGACAAGGCGCATCTTCGCACTCGCATCGGCGAGCAGGGGATGAACTACAAGGGCTACAACATTGCCATCCACGAATTCGGCCACAATGTGGAGCAGGTCTTTTCGTCGATCACGATCGACTACTACCTATTGAGGGGCGTGCCCAACACCGCATTCACCGAAGCCTTTGCGTTCGTGTTCCAGTCGCGCGATCTCGATTTGCTGGGCTTGGGGAGCAAGAACCCGGTGGCAGAAGCTATGCGAGCCCTCGACACTTTCTGGTCAACCGTCGAGATTGGCAGTGTGGCCTTGGTGGACATGGCGGTCTGGCACTGGATGTACGATCATCCGGATGCAACCCCGGCCGAGCTCCGCGAAGCCACTATCCGAATTGCCAAGCAGGTTTGGAACGAACACCTGGCCCCGGTCTTCGGCGTGCGGGATGTTGACCTGCTGGCGATCTACTCCCACATGATCGACGCCGGTCTGTACCTGCCCGACTACCCGCTCGGGTTCATCATTCAATTCCAGATCGAGAGTTTCCTGAGAGGGAAGAACCTCGGGGTTGAGATGGAGAAAATGTGCCGTCTCGGCAACCTGACCCCAGACGAGTGGATGCGCCGGGCGGTGGGTTCGCCCATCTCGGCGGAGCCGTTGATCGAAGCGGCAGCGCGGGCCGTCCCAGTTGTGGAAGCGGAACCCTGAATTCCGGGACATTGGGTACTTTGCTGGGGAATATCGCGGGGAGTGCGACGGTTGGCGGAACGATGAGAGGTAGCCGTCCGGGCGTGGTTCGCAGCTTTCTGCGCAACTCGGACGCTCCCGAGCTCGTCAGGACCATCGGTCCTATCGGGGTTTTCTGGTGACGAGCCGCCTTCGCGCGACGAGCCCGTAGAGAACCGCGTTGATCGTCACTACACCCAACCCAAGCACGAGCTGAACCGTGCGGGTCAGACCCTCCGGATAGAGGACGGGCATGACGTAGTGCTCGATGAAACCTGTGTCGTACGTGGCGGCACCGGCGCGGAGGCGCAGCCAGTTCTCCAGTGGAGTGAGGGGGCAGTACCATCCCACGAATTCGATGAGGGCACCGTAGATGGCGCACGGAAGGTGAACGAATGCCCATCGGGGGGAACGCCACACCAGCACCGCCCCAAGTACCACGAACAGGACGAATGCCGCGTGGATCAACACCACGAGGTCAGCAAGAAGCAGGTAGACCATTCCCCTCCTCGCTCGTGTAGATCGTGACCGGTATTTGGACTGCCGACCGACGACGGGCGACCTTGGCTGTCTGTGCGGGTCGAATGCGAGGGCTGTCGGACCGGTCGGGCTTCATCCCCCTTGCTCCCGCCGGGCGCGACCAGAATGTCCCCAACAGGGGGCGCCCTCTCACCGCGGTGAAGGCCTCTTCGGCCTGTTCCAAACGCCCGGGGCTGCTCTACTCGCCGCGGATCATCTTTTCCAACTGGGTGAGCGGCAGGACGGTAGTCTCCTTGGGACTGGAGAGTACCACGCTCGTGCGCGTGTTGCCCACGCCTGGCCACGAGCGAATCTCCGAGATCAATCGTTCGAGCGAGGATGTGCTCTGGGTACGTGCTTTGAGCAGGTAGGAGCCCTCGCCGGTGATGGCGTGGCATTCGAGGATTTCCTCGTTGGCGATGGCGCGTTTGACGATGTCGTCAAAGAATTTGGATGAATCGACCTCGACCAGGATGAAGGCAGTGACCTCGAGGCCCACCTTGCGAGCGTCGAGGAGCGCTTTGTAACCCCGGATGATGCCCATTTCTTCCAGCTTGCGCAGCCGTTCGCTCACAGAAGGTATCGTCAGGCCGACCAGTTCAGCGAGTTCGCTGCGTTTGGTCCTGCCCTTTTCCTGGAGGGTTCGCAGAATCATCAGATCGATCTCGTCCAGTTTGTGACGATGCATGCGCGATGCTCCTGCATTGGTGAACTT
>CAYXFI010000350.1:0-4493 GCA_964464205.1 uncultured Cytophagia bacterium | reverse complement strand
GGTCAGGATACTGAAAAGTAGTGTAAAGAGCAACAGGTCCAAAGCGTCAGCGCCTCTCTGGTTTGCGTTTGTTGCGGCCAGCGCGGGAACCACGTGGCGGCAACCAGGCAAGGATAGTGCCCAGCACCATCACGGCTCCCCCGATCCAAATCCACAGAGTGAGCGGATTCACTTTTACCTGGAGGGTGGCGCGGCCGTCCTTCTCGTAGCCCGCCAAGATCAGGTACAAGTCTTCGTTCAGACGGGAGCGAATTCCCACTTCGGAAACGGGGTCATAGTTCGGGTAGAAGTCCTTGCGCGCGGTCATGTGGCCGAGGGGTTTGCCGGAATTGCTCACGGCCGTGTGAGCCACCACCGAGATTCGGTCCCTTTCCTGGTCGACCGTTAGTCCCTCGAACTTCACTTCGTACCTGCCGATGACCAGGCTGTCTCCAGGGCTCACGGTGCGCATGACCGATTTGCTGAACGTGGAGGAACCGACGATCCCGATGAACATGAGGGCGACCCCGATGTGGACCACGTAGCTGCCGTACAGTCTCCGCTGGCGGTTGATCAGTTCCCACAGGGAACGTCCCAGGGAGATCTCCGCCACCCTGGCGCGCGCCCGGGCGATCCGGAGCGCATCCTCAATCATGCTCGCCAGGGTGGAAGCCGCCAGGCCGTAGGCGACCAGGGCCCAGCCGTGTCGAACCCCTGTGAACAGGGCGAACGCCGCAGCGAAGATTCCGATGGCCATCGGCAGTACGAAACGGCTGGTGAATGCGCTCCAGGAGGTTTGACCCCAGTTCACGAGCCGACACACGGTCAGCAAGGCGAGCAGGGCGATCCCGAAGGGACGGCTCATCCGACTGAACCACGGGGTCTGGATGGTGAGGGATTTGCCCAGGAACGCCTCCGAAATCGTGGGGAACAGGGTGCCCCAGAAGACCACCAGCGCCAGACCTGACAACACCACATTGGTCAGCAAGATTGTGGATTCCTGGGACAGCACCGAGCGGATCTCCAAACTCGCCCGGAGCGCCGGCATTCTGCGGAAGAGCAGCCCGAAGGAGATCCCGAGTACCGCGAAAAGGAACACCAGGAACAGGGGGCCCATGCTGGATTGCCCAAACGCGTGCACGGAGCTGATGACGCCGCTACGAGTGATGAAGGTTCCGAGGACGGTCAAGGCAAAAGTGATGATGATCAGGGAGAAGTTCCACACCCGGAACATCCCCCGGCGCTCCTGAACCACCACCGAATGGAGGAAAGCTGTGCCGGTGATCCAGGGCATCAGGCTCCCGTTCTCCACCGGGTCCCAGCCCCAGTATCCGCCCCACCCGAGCTCCACGTAGGCCCACTGGGCCCCCAGCAGATTGCCCACCGTGAGGAAAAGCCAGGCGAAAAGGGCCCAGCGCCGAATCTTGCGGATCCAGGCGATGTCCAGCCGATTCATGGACAACGCGGCCATTGCGAAGGCGAAAGGGACCGTGAAGCCCACGAAACCAATGTACAAGCTGGGCGGGTGGAATACCATCATCGGATTGCGCAGGAGGGGATTGAGTCCCCGCCCGTCGATGGGTGTGTGTGGCAGTCGCTCGAATGGGTTGGAGGTGACCGTGGCGAGCACCAGGAAGAAGATGACCGTCGCAAAGAGGGTGGTCAGTGTGGCCGGCAGAAGCCTGGGGTCGCCCGAACGTTTTTCTGAGCGAATCACCATAACGGTGTAGAGCGTCAGCAGCCAGGCCCAGAACAGCAGCGACCCCGCCTGCCCCGCCCACAGCGACGACACCAGGTAGAACAGCGGCATGCTGCGGCTGGAGTACTCCGCCACGTAACGGATGGAGAAATCGTGCACGACGAAGGCACGAATCAGCAGCAGGCAGCCAATTGTGAGTAAAACAAACGCGCTGGTAGCAGCGCGTTCGGCACTTTGACTGTACGCTGGCCACTGCCTTCGGGCAGCCACAATGGAGGCTACGAGCCCCCAGACCGAGAGTAGCAACGCTGTGACCAGCAGGGAATGTCCGACAGTTGCGGTCAACCTCTCCTCCAGATCAGTTCAACGAGCTGGTCGAAGGCAGCTTCATCTCAAAGAACGAAACAATCGGTGGCACCTGGGAATTCCGCGTCGGGGAAGGACAGTCAGTGGGTGGCCGAGGCTTGCTACTGCGCACACCGGGGCCCGATCCTCGGTCTTTTCGCTCTGCAGTTCACCGCCTCAACGGAGCGTCTTTCGGCCGACCAGTTTTGTGCCACCGCGCTTTCCCGTCCGGCCCAGTTCAACTTCGGACCCGCTCACCGCGCGATCCGGTGGGTCACGGTGGTCTCCAATTGGTCCCCTCCACCCACTTCGGCGCTAGTTGGCCGCCTGATTCGGCTCGGACTGGCCCGCTCCTTCGGGCTCGTATTTCGATGGGCACTTCACGAGAATTTGAGTGGCTCGAAGCGTCCCGTCTTCCGCCAGTTTGCCCTCTACCACGATGTTCTGGCCCGCGGCGAACAGGTCTGGGGCCACGCCCTCGTACACGACCGGGACGGAAGCTTCCCCGTCGGTCAGGCGGAAGCGCAGAACGAGCGAGTCGGGATCCCATTGAACGGAGGTCGAGTCGACGTAACCGTTGATGCGAAGACCCCTCCCCACGTAGTCGTCCGCTGACCGGCTGAATTCCGATACCGTCTGGAAGTACTGAGACGAGTGCCGCATACCGCTCAACAAGATCACAACAGCAAGGCCGACAAAAATGACGGCGCCGATGACCGTTCTCGAATTGCCGCGCAAGGAGACCTCCTGCGATTCTCAACGTCTCTCTCACGATTTCAGGTGGCGAACAATCTACGAAATCCCCCCTGGAATGTCAATGGCTTTCAGGCTGGCCTGCGGGGCGGGCGCCGGCTTGCATTTGTGCGGGCAGTTTGGTACTTTCGAGCCACGAATGGGCGCAGGATTTGGCTCGCGTCGGCTTCTGAACCCTGAGGGCAGCGCGCCGCATCAAAAAGTCGGAGAAACGAAGCAGCGAAAGGAGGCAGGTTTGAATCGCTGGGCGCGACTTGCACTCGGGGTTCTGGTTAGGTGGTGCGCTGGGGTTCGCGTACTACTACTTCATCGGGTGTCGAACGGGCGCCTGTCCGTTCACGAGCAATCCGTGGATTTCCACGGGCTACGGTGCCCTGGTGGGGGTGGTTTTGGCGTATCCCGGTTGGAAGAATTCCTGAGCTCCGACGCGGGCCCGCCGATCTGCGCCAGCCGAGCGAGGAAGAGGTCGGATGGGCCGGGACGAGAAAGAGCTCGTCAAGCGCGCCAAGAAAGGCGATTCCGGAGCGTTCGCCGAACTCGTAGAACGCTACAGCCCTCGCATCTACAATCTCGCGCTGCGCATGATGCGTAACCGCCAGGATGCGGAAGATGTGCTGCAGGAGACGTTCCTGAGCGCCTACGAGAAGCTGCACACGTTCGACGAGCGGTCCACGTTCTACACCTGGCTGTACCGAATCGCCGTGAACGCGAGTTTGATGAAACTCCGCTCGAAACACTACACGAAGAACTTCGTCTCCCTGGACGAGCCCGACTACGAGGACCACGTCAGGCCGACGTTGGTCGATTGGTCCCAGTACCCCGTGGATGCACTTCTGGACGACGAAGCCCGGCGGGTCATGGAAGAGGCCATACGTAAGCTACCGGACATTTACCGCTCGGTTTTCATCCTGCGCGACTTGGAGCAGCTTTCGATCAAAGAGACGGCGAAGATCCTGGGCCTCACCGAAGACAATGTGAAAACCCGACTCCGCAGAGCCCGGCTGTTTCTGCGGGACCTGCTGAGCGAGTACTTCGAAGAGAAAGCCAGGCGGGTGGGACAGGCGTAGGGACCCGGCATGGACGAACAGCGCAAGCACGAGGAATTCGCGAGGCTCTGCCGCGCGCTCGGCGAGGATTTCGACGCGCCGGTGTGCAAAGAGCTGGAAAAGCACATAGCTGAATGCCCTGAGTGCCGGATCGTGTTCGACACAGTCAAGAGGGTCGTGTACCTGTATCGGGTGGTGGAGAAACCTACCGACATCCCACAGGACGTTCAGGAACGACTGTTTCGGGTGTTGAATTTGCCGCGTCCGGAACGGAAGGACTGAGCGCCACGTGCCGTTCAGTCGGCGGGGCAGGGGGACAATCAGGGGACTCGCAGGCACCGTTCACGCAATAGCTCAGCAGCTTGCGGTCCCGTCTTTCGCCTCGGGGAAAGCCCCACCAGATCGAGTCTACTTTCGCTCGCCCGAGTCTAGCTCTGCTTCAGAACCACTCCCGCCAAAGCTTTGACGCCGTGCCCAGGCGGAGTGCTGGCGGCAAATGGTCCAACTGCGTCAAATCGGCTGTCCTGATCCTGAAACTCGCGGATGGTTCCCGGCTCAAGCGTCCTTCTGGACTTGTAGCAAACCGCTGGGGCGCAGGGCGCGCAGGGCCTGACGACACCAACTGAGGGAAGCGCGCACGCGCGCAAGGCACAACCGGGTCCCGACGAGAG
>CAYXFI010000349.1:0-4507 GCA_964464205.1 uncultured Cytophagia bacterium | reverse complement strand
GATCCCGTGGGAGACCCGAGGGTCGTCCTGTCCTTCCGGCTGGCGGTCGGTTCACGGGAGCGTCACCGCCGGGCTGGAGGCGGATCGTGGCGGCGCGAAGGTCCCCTGACTGTGGCCGAAGGACTGGGGATCTGCTTCCGCGCGAAAGCCCCGCTGTAGCCAGGGCCTATTGGGGTTGCCCTGAAGCCTGGCGTTCGGTCGGTGCCTGCAATTGCTGAAAAACCTGTGGAGAATACGAGTAACGCGACGGAGAGGAGGTAGAGTTGGCAGGTCCGGGAATTGGAATTGTCGGTCTGGGTGTCGGGAGAACTTACGCGCTCTCGGCTCGCAGCCTGGGCTTCGGCAAGCTCGTGCTGTGCGACACCGACGACGAGCGCCTCGATGCCGTAGCCTCCGAAGTCGCCGCCGACGCCGCGGTGTCCACCTTTGAAGAAGTTGTGGCAGATCCCGATCTCGACGCCGTGGTGATTGCCACGCCTGATCCGCTGCACCGGCAGATGACCGTCAGCGCTCTTCGCGCTGGCAAACACGTGCTCTGCGAGACCCCGCTGGCGTTGAGACGATCCGAGGCGGAGCTTGTGCTCGATGCGGCCTACGAGACCGGGCTACACGTGATGGTGGCCCATCGATTGAGATTCCACCCGCTGGTCCAGCGGATGCGCCAGGAACTCGGTCGCGTGGGTGAGATCGGGCTTGTGGAAGTGCGCTGGCTGCGGCCCTCGACCTCTGCCCCCAGCGGCTGGCGACTGGACCCGGCTCACAAGCGTCACCTGGCCATCGGCGAAGCTGTGGACTTTGTGGACGGTCTGCGGTGGCTCGGGGGCGAGCTCTTCGAGGTGGTTGGCTTCGCCACTCGACGGTTTCATCCCGACTGGCCCTTCGGCGACACGGTGGTGGCCGCGGGCCGTTTTGTCAGCCGGGCCGGACTTCACAGCGTGTTCAGCATCGGTGGAGATACCCCCAGCGTCACCTGGCTGGCGGCCCACGGTACACAGGGATCGCTTGTGCTGGATCTGGAGGCCGGAGAGCTCGCGTTTCAGTCCCGGGACGGGTGGGAACTACTGGAGGCCACGGGCACCCCGTACGACGACTCCGGGCTGGAAGAGGCAGTGCTCCGGTCGTTTCTGGAGCTTCTCGAAGACGGGCGGAAGAATCCTTGCCCGGTTGAGGAGGCCGCGGCCGCAGTGGTGTGCGCGATCGCCTTCGGCGACTCCGCCGACGTGAACCTGCCGGCGCGCATCCGACCCTTCCGTGTGGAGTGAACGAATCAAGTTGGGCGCAGAGCGTGCGTCCTTCCGCGCAAAACGCCAGTGCAGCGGAGGAACGTCTCCTGCATGGGTCGGTGCCCGGTTCTCTCACGAGCTGGCTGAGGAGCCCGGCGAGATCGGCCCAGATGGGGAGCCTGTGGGTCTGCTTGGTGGCGGTCCTTTGTTCCGCGGGACAAGTCAGCGGCGCGGTGGCGCAGCAGAAGAAGTACGCGGTGTGGGGAACCGTACGGGATCTCCACACGAAATCGACGCTGCCCTACGCCAACATCCGAGTGGAAAACACCGGCCTCGGCACAACCTCGAACGAAGCCGGCATGTTTCTTCTGCTGTTGCCACCCGGGTCGTACGTCATCCGTTTTGACTACATCGGCTACCGGTCTTTTCGCTGGCGCGTGGAAGTGACTGACACTTCGGTTCATCGGGACGTGTTCCTTGAGCCGACCGTGGTTCCCCTCCGGGAGGTGACGGTCGTTGCGGAGCGGTACAACCCTGCCGAGAAGGTCATCCTGAAAGCCACTGCGAACAAAAAGCGCGCGCTTCGTGGATTGCGCTCCTACCGGTTTCGGGCCTACACCCGGACCGTGTTGCGCGTTCCGTCCAAGAGGTCCGGAAACGGCCGGGAACAGATTGGTGGTATCCTCGAGACGGAGACCGTGGGGTACTGGAAGGCACACGACAGGTACAAAGAGGTGATTGTTGCCCGTCGGCAGACGGCCAACTTCACGCCGGCTCAGAACATCTTCACGGTCGGCAGGATTCCCAACCTGAACGACGACGTTGTGATGCTCGATCGCAACGCCATCGTGGGCCCAACCGCACCGAACGCGCTCCAGTACTACTCGTACGAAATGCTCGACACCGTGGCAATTGATCATCATCGGGTGTTCCGGATTCGCCTCTCGCCGAAATCACGCACGATTCCTCTTTTCACCGGAGTGATCAGCATCGTCGATTCGAGCTTCTGCGTTGTGGAGGTGGACGTAGGGTGCAACGAAGCGGTTGATTTGGGTCTGATCCAGGATGTGCGTTACAGGGAACGTTTCGCGCTCTACGAGGAGCGGTTCTGGCTCCCGATCCACGTTCGGGTCTCCTACCGAATCAGGCCGGTCTTCCCCGGCGTGCCGGAAGTCCGGGCGGAACAGATCTCCGTCCTCCACGACTACGATGTGAATCCAGAGCTTCCCGATCGGCTTTTCGACGCCTACGAGATCAGTGCCGCGCCGGATGCCGATCGTGTACCAGCCGCTTCCTGGGCGTTGCGGCAACGCTTGCCCCTCACCCTCGACGAGAAGCGTGCCTACCGACGCATCGACAGCTTGATGACCCAGTTGGGACTCTTCGGAAAGGCAGTGTTCTCAGCCATTCGGCTGCCTCTCTCGTTCCGAGGCTGGCCGCTCACTTCGTTTTCGGATTTCTTCCGGTTCAACCGGGTCGAGGGCCCTACCTGGGCCTCGGGCTTCGCTCTCGCGGACTACTTCCGCACTCCCGGCACGTGCTGAAGCTGGGTTACGGGTTCTCGGATCACCGCTGGAAGTTTCGCCTTGACTGGCGTCAGGCTTTCGACGCCCGCGAGCGCTCGTTCGTGCGGCTCGCAGCGTATCGGGAACTCGCCTTCCGGGAGCCGGAGGCGATCTACAGCCGCGGCGTGGTCACGTACTTCTGTCTCACGCGAAAGGAAGACTACTACGACTACTTTCTGCGACGCGGTGCCAGCGTCGGAGTCGGCCTGAGACTTTCCCCTCAGTCAGTGCTGAGCCTCGACTACCTCGTCGAGCGGCATTTCAGCACGCCGGCGCGCACGGGTTTCAGTCTGTTTCGGCGCGATGCGGAGACCAGGGTCAATCCGCCCGTCTGGGAGGGGCAGGTGCGCGCCCTCCGGGTGGCGCTGCAAGTCGACACGAGGAAGTTCGTGGAGGTGGGTCTTCTCAAATCCCTGGTACCGGGCCGGCCGAGCTGGAAGATTTTGGCCCTGGCGGAAGTGGCGGACCCGGGTTCCCTCGGCGGGGAGCTGAGTTACACTCGCCTTTACCTGTCGATTTGGCGCCGACAACCCACCTTCGCCAGCGGCTACCTGGACCTGTGGCTCAGTCTCGGGGGAGGGTCGAAGCAACTACCCCCTCAGAAGCGCTTCGATCTTCCGGCCCGATACGGGAGCTTCACCGCCGGGGGTGCCTTTCGGACCGTGGGAATCCGCGAGTTCTCCGGGGCGCGATTGGCTGCTCTTCAGGTCGAACACAATTTTGGGAGTTTTCCATTTCGATGCCTCGGGCTGCCCTGGATGAAGGATCTGAAGATCGATTGGATCCTCCACGCCGGTGCGGGATGGACGGCCTACTCGGGCGGATCGTCGGCGGAGCGGGCCACCGACGGTGGTCTCTACGAAATTGGATTCGCGTTGGGCCGGGTGTTCACATTCTTCCGGTTCGATTTCTGCTGGCGCGTCAAGCCCCGTTTCGACCGCAGCTTCTGGTTTGCGCTCAGTTCGTCGCTGGAATGAGATCATGCGACGGGAAAGGGATGCTGGTAGGGAACGGGGGATTCTGGCCGACAGAGGATCGCGGTAGAGCCCGGGAGACCCCGGAGACGCTCTCCGAGGTTGCGCCGCAGAGGGCGGCGAGTCGAACTCGAGAAGGAGCAACCTGATGCGCGGATGGGTCTGGATGGTTTGTCTTGCCGTTGTGTTCGCGGGAGAGTGCTCGCCGGCTCAGACGCCCGGCGGTCCGACACCTCGATTGAGTTACCCGAAGTTCTTCGCCGCGCTGGACCTGGGGCGTCCGGGACTCTCGCGAGTAGCTGACGCTGTGTGGGAGGAGGACTGGGGTCGTGCGGTTCGCAATCTGGCCCAGTACTACCGAGGGAGAGAAACTCCGCGCTGGTTTGTCGAAACGGCGCCGCCCGGCCAAGCGACAGCACCGGACTCTGCCACCATTGCGGAAGCCGAAAAGATCTTGCGCCACATCCTCACGAGCGTTAGAATTGAGCACCACTTCGGGCCTGAGATCGACTGGCGCTACAATCCCACCTACGAACCCGATTCGCCGCACGCTCGGGACAACGAATGGACGTGGCAGCTCAACCGGCACTGGATCTGGCAGACGCTCGGACGCGCGTACCGCCAGACCGGCGATGAGCGCTACGCCCGCGAATTCGTCGCCCAGATGACCCACTGGGTGCGAAGCTGCCCAAGGCCGGCCGATCGGGCTGATCAGCGACCGTTCTCGACGTGGCGCACGATCGAG
>CAYXFI010000348.1:0-4511 GCA_964464205.1 uncultured Cytophagia bacterium | reverse complement strand
CGAGACCCACATTCTGATCACGAATTCTCTCCGCCTTGCGTACGGCGAAGGCCCTTCGTACGTTGGCCAGCCGCTCTTCGCGTGAGAGGGTGGCCTGCGAACGTGTGTAGCGCCTCCGGATCAGGGCGCGGACCACGACGTCGATGTTGAGGGTTCGACCGAGACGCCGGGCGAGAAGCTCGCTCTGGTTGTAGCCGCGCTCGTGCCGGCGCGCCCGGTGCAGGGGGACCGGCACAAGCACGTTCACCTGGCAGGAACGCAGGCACGAAGCACCGGCGGCGGCCATCCGCCGGCCGATTTCGTCTGCGAGCACGGGTCGGTTACGGTATTTGAGCAGGTGGATTACCTGCTCCACCTCCGGGCTGTACTCCCAGAGGCTGAAGCGCCCGCGGAACAGGTCTTCCCTAGCGTTGATGCCCGGCAGAGTGTTCTCCCGCCGGCGAACTTCCGCAACCGGCAGGCGACCCCAGCACTCAGAGCAGACGATGCGCTCGCCCGGCGCGAGTCGTCCCTCACAGAGCTCGCAGTAGGGGTAGAACAGAAATGGTTCGATCAGGGAGAAGAAACCCTCCCGGATCCTGCGTAGGCCGACGCCCACGTGTTCCTCGAGGCGGATTGCTATTTCCAGCTGTAGACCAGGCTGAGTCGAGGCTCGATCCGCTCCTGCGGCTCGTACCGGCCGGTCTCGGCGTTGTAGACGAAGTTCCAAATGTAGTCCACGTACAGGATCAGGTACGGCTTGATCTTGTACCCCAGGCCTACGCGGGCGATGGCATGGTCGTCCAGGACGAACAGGTCGTTGAATTTCTCCACGTTGGCCTTCTCAAAGCTAGCCTGCGCGGCGACGCCGGGCACTAGATCGGGCGCGTCCGCGGCCAGGTGCAGGATGCCGCTCCGCACCTGTTCGTCCAGGCGGACAAAGTTACCCAATAGACGGATCTTGCCGAGAATGTTCCCGTAGAGCTCGCCGAAAACTCCCCGGGTTTCCTCAGTGATGCCCTTGAGGTAGTCGTATTTGTGCCAGCCAGTAGCTGGTGTGTAGCGTTCCACTTCGTAGAAGGCGTCGAAGAAACCGGCCACAAACTCTTTGCCCAGCCAGCGGCGTTCCAGCCGCGCGTATACTTGAGTCAGACCGGCGGGAAGGCGAAATTCCGCCCCGATCCCTGCGGCTTGTCCGGAGCCGTAGTCCACGATTTTCGCGTAGTCGTAGTAAACGAACGTGCGAAAGCCGGGCAGGTGGATCAGCGGCAGTCCGACATCGAGTCCGAAGACCGCCACACCGTCGTCGGTCTTGCGATTGCCGTCCGGATCAATGTCCGTCACGTACGTGACGCCTTGCTCCAAGTTTTTCAGGATCGGGATAGAAACCATAGTGCGCAACGGCCGCCAGTACGCCCGGCCACCCAGAATCTCCGCCCGGCCGAGATTGTTGACCATGGTTTCAAATCCGTATGTGCCGAAGTCAAGGTCGAAGGCGAGACCGATCTTCCGGTCGTCGTAGCTGGGGGAATTGGTGTAGTAGTTCAGGATGAACCCGTGACCGATGCGCGCGGCATCCAACGCCCCCACGCGAACATAGAAGGGGTCCCCTTTGTGTCCGTACCGAAGGTAGCGCACCAGCCGCAGGTAGTCGTAGCTCTCGTCCCAGTCTTTGGAGCGAATGTGACCGCTCTTCGTGTTGTAGAGGAGGTTCAGGTTCAAACCCACGCCAAACTTGCCGATCGCCACTTCCGGTTGCAGGTGGATGGTGAAGTAGGTCTGGTCGTCTACCATTGTCAGGCCCACCCCACCCATCACCGCGCCCCCCTGGCCGGGATAGAGGGTTGGCCCGATTAGCTGTGCGTTGGCCGATGCAGCGAGAAGCCCTAGAACGAGAACTACAACGGTCGTTCTTCTCATGGGAAACCTCCTGCTTGGGACTCACCTGGTTCGTGTCACCTTTGGCGCCAATTTACGCCAACTGGGGGTGAAAGTCAACGGCGCACCGGTGATGGGAGGGCTGTGAGATGCTTTGACAAGCGTGAAGGCTGCGGGGAGTGCGCATAGTTTTGCCGAAATGCCAACAGCCTTTCTTCGGGGACCACCCGGACAAGAAGACCTGACTCCGTTCCAGGAAGTTGGTCGAGCCCCCGGAATACGTCTTCCTGTAGCGTGTTCTGGCTTCAGTAGGCTCAGACTCCGGCAAGTGACGTTGCAAAAGGCGGCTTTCGATCCACTCTGACAGGTTCCGCCCGCCTTGCGTCTGTCCGATTTGATGCCCTTTTTTCGCGAGCCTCCACGCGTTGGCCTATTTGGACGGGCGCCGCACGAAGCAGGATTTGCCCCGCGGTGTCAGCTCGTAGCCGCGCGGCGGAAGCGCACCAGTTCGGTACTGCCAGACTCCGAGTCGAAGCGTCGGCCGTACAGGTAGCCGCCCGACCAAGCGAGCGGCGCGCAATCCAACGACAGGATGCAGACGAAGCGACCGTCCGGATCGAAGATGTCGAAACGGTGTGGGGCCCGGGAGGTTCGCCGCACCCACAGATAGCCGAGATCGTCGCAAAGGATGTCGTAGAACGCGGGCTCGGTCTTCGGGACTTCAATCTGGTCTTTCACCTCCTTCGGCACCCGTATGAAGCGGTTCAGCGCTTCCCGGCGCTTTTCTTCGGGAATAGGCGCAGGTGTCCAGGCGCGCTCGATCCGACGGACTAGGTTCCCGTTGTCGTCGTAGACGTCGATGCCGTAGTGGCCGCTGTAGCCGACGTACAGAAGCGGTCCCGGCGCCACGTCCCAGGCCAGGCTCGGCTCGTAGCCGGTGAAGTAGGTGACCACACCACCCTTGATGGGGATGCGCTTCACTCTGCCGGCGAAGAATGTGCCGAGGGAGTCGACCTGCTGCCCTGAGGTGTCGAGGACTGCTATTCTGTACCACCGGGCGGAGGGGTCACCGGCTTGCGGACGACTGATGATCGCCAGAAAGCGTCCGTGCGCCCAGGGAAGGATTCCCGAGGGCCAGCCGAGTTTCTCGAGGGCCACGCTGCGCAAAAAGTGGCCGGACCGATCGAACCAGCTCACCCGGCGCAACTGGTAGTCGTAGATCATCAAATGCCCGGCGCTGTCCAAACGGATCGAACCGGGCCGGGAGAATTCTCCGGGGCCTTCGCCCGGCTTGCCGATGGAGCGCAAATACCGCCCGCGCGGGTCGAACACCTGCACCCGTTTCTGACGCGGGTCGGCCACGTAGATGTTGCCTTCGGAGTCGGCCGCCAGGTCACCCACGTACACGAACGAGGTCTCGGGGTCCGCCATTTCGTTTGAAATCACCAGATCCTCCACGTACTGCCAGGGACACGTGTCGCGCAGAGGATGGGCCGGATTGTGGACCGTAGGCACCCCATCAACAGTGGTTACGGTCACGGTTTCCGATTCGGGTTTCTTCTGACAGCCGAGGGCAGCCAGGAGAGTGGCGGCCACGACGGGGATCAAGATCTTTCGCATCGGTCTCACCTCTCGGATTTGTGGACGGCCGAACGGATTTTGGCTACGACTCCGGGATGGGGGGCGCAGCGCGAAACCGGACGATCGCGATCGGAAGCGGAGAGCGGCCAGACAGGGCTCGAATTCAAGAGGTTGCCGTGGAGTCAGCGACGCACGTCCTGCCAATTTCGTCCAAATCGAACAGCAAGACAGAGGACCCAGCCTGCTTGCGCAACGACTCCGTGAATCCGCTTCTGGAGAACAGCGCGTAGTAGACGCGGTTCCCCGACAAACCAGGGACAACGCTGGATTTCCGAATGAGATCTTCCAGGAGTCGGGTTCCCACGGGCTTGTTGCTCCACTTGCACTCGCCAAGTAGGTAGCTCTTCTTGCGCTCGTCGAACGCAACCAGATCGATCTCCACCGTGTCTTTCCAGAAACGGCCGATCCGTGCGAAGCGGAAGGGAAGCTCGCCCCGGGCGTTTCTAAGCCTGAGGACTTCGAGACAAACCCGCTCAAAGACTGGGCCAATGAACTCATTGAGGTAAGGGAGGATCTTTTCCCGGAGGACGAACTCCTGCATGTCCTGCTCCAGATATCCACGATTGGGAAACACGAAGCGGAACCAAAACCGGAAGAAAGGATCCAGGATCCGGTAGATGCCCTTGCGGCTCTTCTCGGGCGAATCCTCGTGGACGGACACCTCCCGCTTGACGATTCGTAGGTTTTGGAGCGTGTCCAGGTATCGTACCACCGTCGCTCGTTCGAGCCCGCTGTTCTGTACGATCTCATTGATCCGGCTTGCTCCGGAGGCGATGGCCCTGAGAATGGCGAAATAGTTGCGCGGCTCCCGAAGTTCTTGCATCAGGAGAAAGCGGGGCTCCTCATACAAAAAAGCGTCCCGTCGGAGCACGTTCTGCAAGATATTCTGGGCGAGGGAACGACGGCCTTGAAACTGCAAGAGGTAGGCTGGGGTACCGCCCAGTATGCCGTACAGTACTATCCTCGAGGCAATGGGACGTTCGGGGAAGAAGAGAGCAGCCTGAGAAAACGTC
>CAYXFI010000347.1:0-4521 GCA_964464205.1 uncultured Cytophagia bacterium | reverse complement strand
CGCTTGGCCCGCATCGGCTGCTTACCGATCACCGTGTGGTCGTCGATGCGCACGTTGTCGCCGATCACGGTGCCGGCGTGGATGATCACTCCGTGGCCGATCGTGCAGTTGCTCCCGATCTTCACATCCTCTTCGATCACGGCGAATCGTCCCACCGTGGTTCCTTCGCCGAGATGCGCGGTGGGGTCCACAAAGCTGTGCTCCATTCTTCCCTCCGGTATTCGAATGGCTGAGAAACTCCGAGCGCACCAGGACGGGGTCATCCGCAGGTTCGCGTGAGCTTGCCCCGGCGTGGATCGACCGGAGGCGTCAGGACTCGCCGAAGCCTACGGGTTCGCCTCCTCGTTCCAGGGATTGCTGTGCAGCTTGCAGGACGCGCACGACCCTCAGCCCGTTGTATCCATCCGAGCGGGGTCTGGAGCCGGTGCGCACGCAATCGACGAAGTGTTGAAGCTCGAGGCGGAGCGGTTCCTGCATCTTCACGTAGGGCACGACGATGTCCCCGAACCGCAGGGTGAGGTCTTCGCCGTAGCCCAGGAAACCGCCCTTGAATTCCACCCCCTTGTCGTAGATGCGGATCTTCTCCATCGCTTGCATGTCGTCGAGGACGGCCATCTTCTGGGAGCCCACAAGGGTGAGGCGGCGCACCTTGTGGGGGTCGAGCCAGCTCACGTGGATGTGAGCCAGCTTTCCTGACGGGAAGGCCAGGTTCAGGAACACCACATCCTCCACGCCGGGTTGCAGGTACGCGCGTCCGGTGCATTGGATGCGACTGGGCGTTTCGCCGAAGAACCAGAGGATCACTGAGATATCGTGCGGGGCGAAACTCCACAGCGCGTTCTCGTCCCGACGCACCACACCCAGGTTCACGCGCGTCGAGTAGGCGTAGAGCACTTCGCCCAGGTCCCCGGCATCGATCAGTTCTTTCATCCGGAGGAACGCGGGGTGGTACTCCAAGATGTGGCCGACCATCAAGGTGAGGCCGGTCTCTTCGGCCTGCTTGACCAGCCGTTCGGCATCTTCCGCTGCCAGCGTGATCGGCTTTTCGACGAAGACGTGCTTGCCGTTGCGGAGGGCCTGGCTGGCCAGCTCGTAGTGGGTCCGGGGCGGCGTGGCGATGACCACCGCATCAACGTTGGGGTCCGCCAGTACCTGTTCCGCACTTTCGACCGTTTGAAGGCCCGGGTACTGCTTGCGGGCTTCTTCGCGGAGCTCCGGGTCGAGCTCAGCGATCACCGGAACTTCCACGTCGGGCAGGGAGAACAGGGTGCGAAGCAGGTTCTTGCCCCAGTTGCCAATGCCGATTTGGGCGATGCGTATGGCCATGGTCAATTCTCCGTTCTGCGATGACGTGTGAGCAGTCGACGAATGCGACGCAGATCGGCGCGCACTTCGTTCACTATTCGTTCCCAGTGGTCTGCTGAATTAGGGTCGGTGCGTTGCCGCTCGGACACCCGTTGCAGCAGGATCGCGAGCACGCACGCGAAAGCTCCGAGCAAGGCACCGGCCAGTGTCATCGCCGTGCGGCGGGGGCGCACTCGCTCAATGGGAGGAACGGCCTCGTCCAAAACCTGAACTGTCGGTACGTCCCGGGCCTCCTCGATGCGTGCCTGGTAATACTGCTGGTTGAGGAGTTGCCAGACCGTCTCCTGCACTTTCAGTTGCCTGAGCCTCTGCGCGAGTTCGCGGGACAGCTCGGGGAGCTGCTCCAGAGCGGGCAGGAAGTCGCCGGTTTTCCCGCCGACGATAAGCTGGTTGTAGCGGCGTTTCATTTCCTCCAGCTCGCGTTGCACTTGTCGGACCGCCGGGTTATCGGCGCGCATCGTCTTCAACAGCACGCCGAGTTCGATTTCTTTGGCGATGATCTTGCCCTTCAACTCGCCCGCTCGCTCCACGGCCACGCGGGCTTGCTCGTCCAGCGCCACCAGGCGGTGTTCCTGCTGAAATCGTGCGAGCGCCTCCGACGCCTTTCGCAGCTCCTCCTCCGTCCGCCGAAGCTGCTGCTCGATGTAGCGTCGCGAATTCCTCGCGCGCGAGACGTTCTTCTCCTGATTCACGCGATCAAGCATCTCCGCGTAGGCGTTCGCCACCTGGGCGGCGAGCTCGGGCGTTTCCATGTCGACGCTCAGGACAATCAAGCCGCTCTCGGTGGTCTTGATTTTGGTTCGCTTGCGCAGCTCGCGAATGGCGAAATCCAGGTGTTCTTTTCCCCACAGCGTGACCAGATCGAGTGTGTCCCCGTCTATCGGGTACCGTTTGTTCACGACCCGCGCGCAAACGGAGCGGCTGCGCAGCATCTCGACGAAGAGCTGGCTCGGCGGGCTGGGCACTTTTACGAAAGCGTCGAGGGGGATCTGCGAGGCCAGAGCTGTCAGCGGGCTTGAACTCGTGTCGGGTGGGAGGATACTGATCTCACCCCGGTACCGCGGCGGGATCACGATGGAGGTGATCAGCAACAACAGGGCACCGCAGAACGTCCACTTGGCGATCCGCCAGCGCTGCAGGAACAGCGTTTCGAAAAGACCCAGAAGATCAACGGTTTGGACACCTCCTGAGGTCTCTCCATTTGTCCTGGAGCGATTGGGGTTCATCGTGTCAGAGCCCGATCGATCACGATGTAGACCGTAGCGACCTGAGCGAGGGCGGTGAGGATTTCGCGCGTCAACCTCCACCAATCCCGATCCGGCTTGCGCGGCACCCAAATGATGTCACCCGGAAGGAGCTCACGCACGTCCTCGTCGTCCAGAATCTCGCCGGTGGCTTTGATCACCTTCGTCCGGCGCCGATGCGCATCCCAGGTTACACCCCCCGCCTGGGCAATGTAGTAGTTCACACCAGCGCCCGGCTTGTACAACACGCCGCCTGGGCGAGCCACTCTTCCCGTCACTTCCACCACCTTGGGCGCGCGCGGCACGTCAATGATATCGCCGTCCTGGAGGATCACATCCTGAGTTGTATCGCCCAGGACCCACAGGCGGTAGAAGTCCACCACCACCTGCCCCACGTCCTGGTTCTGTTTCATCACGAAGTACTCGTACTCCAGGTCGGTCATTTCGTCGCGGCGCATGGATTTCAGCCGCTCGTATTCCTTGTCGAATTTCACCCGGGAGGAGGGCCGAATGAGCCTGGCTTCGCGCAGAAGAGCATCTTTCGTGAATCCTCCCGCGAGCCGCAGGATTTCGCTGAGCCGGGTGCTGTCCTTGGTGATCGAGTAGCGCCCTGGAAACATCACTTCGCCCCGGACCAGTACGGACGGCCCCACTTCCCACTCCGGGATGCGCCGCACAAGGACCCTGTCGAACTCAGTCAGCACCGGGTTGGCGGATTCGTCCCCCGCCAGCGTTCTCTCCAACGGGTAGAACTCTCTGCGCACTGGAGATTTCGGCTCAATCCGGTCGAGTTCGGCGCGCAGCAGGTACGCCGAGCGTTTCAAACCGCCGGCTCGCATGATCAGATCGCGCAGCCGCATGCCCCGTTCGAGGGGGTAGGAACCAGGTTTCTGGACCTCGCCGAAGATCTCCACTTTGGGCTGCTCCCGGAGTTCGGTCCACGCGTAGACGCGCACGCGGTCGCCGTCCCGCAGGACGAACGCCGAATCCTCGCCGGTTTCGGCGTTCACGTAGTGTAGGCTCCGCCAGCCCTCGTCTTCCAGCCGGCTGACCTCCACGCGGGGCCGGTAGGCCAACTGCGTGTAGCCGCCCGCCAGCCGGACGATATCGGCCAGCGATTCCCCGCCCCCGGGCGAGAGCTCGTAGATCCCGGGCCTTCGGACCTGCCCGGCGAGGGCCACGCGATTCCGCAGGGGCGGCACGCGCACCACGTCGCCAGGTAGGAGCGGCGGACCACCTCGGCCCTTTCCAAGAAGCAGGAGATCGTACAGGTCCACGGTGTCCGCGGTGCCGTCGGCGTGGAGTACGCGCACATCGCGGAGAGAGCCGCGGCTCGTTGGGCCGCCCGCGGCCAGCACAGCGTCGAACGCCGTCTGAAGGCCGGAAAGATGGTAGCGCCCGGGTCTCTGCACCTCGCCGACCACCGCGACGGTGACTCTTCGCGGCGAGAGGAGCAGCAGTTCAATTTCGCGCTCCGAGAAGTAGCGCTGGACGAGCGAGGACAGGTACGTTTTGGCTTGCTCGAGATCGAGGCCGCCGAGTTCCGCAATGCCGATCCCGGGCAGGTAAGCTTTCCCCTGGCTGTTCAGCGTGACGTCGTACTCACGCTGCGTACGCCCCAGGAGGTAGATGCCGAGACGGTCGCCCGGAGCGAGCAGGTACCCCTCGGGAAGGGGCAGCTGGGCCTCCGCGGTGGCCTGCAGCTCTGCTGCCGCGAACGCGCCCATCCCGACGCGCTTCAGAGAAGCCCAGTCGAAGGCCCGACTGGCCGGCTGTCCCTGGGGGGCGCCGCCCTTGAGCAGCAGCGTGTCCAGGGGAGAAGACACGACGGTCTGGGGGCTGACATCCACCGGGCCGAGCACGGCCAGGCAGGTGACGAGGAGAATCGCTTTGGTCTTGGTTCGCCTCACCG
>CAYXFI010000346.1:0-4539 GCA_964464205.1 uncultured Cytophagia bacterium | reverse complement strand
CAAAAGCGAGTAAGCTGCCCCCGCAAGGGTGAGGGACGCGCTGTCCAATTTCCCCTTGATTTCGATCCGCCGAAACATCATCTTTACACTGCTGCAACAAGATAACGAGGCGTCTCTGACGCGGTTAGTCGCCTCAACGAGGAGGCAAAGGCCATGAACCGCAGAGAATTCCTCTGGGCTTCTGCCGGGCTCAGCGTCTCCCTGCTCGGCTTGCCGGGGTGCTCGAAGCCGGAGCGCCTCCTGGCTAAACGACCGCTCGGCCGGACTGGCGAAAAGCTCTCAATCGTAGGGCTGGGAGGGGTAGTGCTCGACAAGATGGACCCCACGGAAGCCCGAAGACTGGTATCCGAAGTGATGGACCTGGGTCTCAACTACTTGGACGTCGCCCCTTCCTACGGCAACGCCGAAGAAGTGATGGGCAGGGCCCTCGAAGGACGCCGGGACAAGGTCTTTTTGGCCTGCAAGACACTGGAGCGGGGCGCCGACGGAGCCCGCCGGGAGCTCGAGACCTCCCTGCGCCACCTGAGGACGGACCACATCGACCTGTACCAGTTCCACGCCCTCGGTAGCCTGGACGACGTGGAGAAGATCTTCGGTCCCGGCGGCGCGGCGGAAACGTTCGTCAAAGCTCGGCAGGAAGGTCTGATCCGCTTCATCGGCTTCTCCGCCCATTCCGTGAAGGCAGCTCTCGAAGCCATGGACCGCTTCGACTTCGACACGATTCTGTTCCCGGTGAACTTCGTATTGTACTTCAAAGAGAACTTCGGGCCGCAGGTGGTCGAGAAAGCCAGACAAAAGGGGATGGGCGTGCTCGCTCTCAAATCCCTCGCCTTCGGACGCCTGAAGGAGGGACAGCCCCGGGTGCGCCCGAAGTGCTGGTACGAGCCAATCACAGACCGCCGGACGGCTTCGCTGGCGCTGCGGTTCACGCTCTCGCAGGAGGTCACGGCCGCCGTGCCTCCGGGGGATCCGGGACTGTTCCGAATGGCCGTGGAGCTCGCGACAGACTTTCGGCCGATCGAAACAGCGGAGGAAACGGAACTCAAACAGCTGGCGCAGGATAAGATCCCCATCTTCCGCCTTGACGTCTGATCAACGATTTCGGCGCCCCGTAGCGGTGAGGCCAGCCATGGGGAGGACGCCGTGCGAAGACTCGTCATTCTCTGCTTGGCGCTGTGCCTGTCGGGTTGCGAGAGGGGCTTGAGTCCCACGAGCCACGAGGAAGAGGCCCCGCTCGTCCAGTTTCCGGTCGAACCCAAGGGGGGCGATCCGAGCGGTACCTGGCGACCAGCGGCCGAGGGAGCCTTTCAGGTGGCGTTCGTGGACTCCAGCCAAATCGCCGCACTTGTCGACTCGCTGATCTTGGAAACGGAACTTCAGGGCACTTTCCTGTTCGATCCTTTCGGCAACTACCGGATCGACGCTACCCTCTCCATCACGCCGTGGGTGTACGTGGCGCTGTTCAGGGAACCCCTTGTGCTCGAGTCGGTCCGGGACACACTGAGCGGAAGCGGCACCTTCGAAAACTTCCCGGAATCGGGCACCATGGTGCTGCACGACCTGCGCACCCGGAGCTTCCGCCTCGATACGCTGGGCTACACCGTGACGTTCCGCGCGGACGGTTCCCGCGAACTTCAGCTCGTCTCACTGCCAAACACGTTTCCGTACCCGGGATTCGAGTGGATCGAGTTCTATTTCGTGTTTCGACTCGAGGAGGGTTCCGCTGGGGCAGGATTGGCGAGGCACACACCCTCGGCCGTGCCGCGCACCGCCACACGGGCCCACTGGAAAGCGGGCCGAGCACCGGGATGAGAACGGGGCGCGACCCGGAGCAGGGAGCCGCCGTCGTCTCGGATCTCGAGTCCTTCGCTTGGAGGCTCGGCACAACCAGGGAAAAACTACAAGCGGAATCCCAGAGGCCCGGTTGACGATTCGTTCCTGACCGACGCGGATGCTACCGACGCCCGCCTCGGTCCAGGCAAGTCCCGGACCGGGATGCTGGCGTTGTTCGACGTGCAATGGTCGATCGCGAGGCTTGGGCCGCTTTCTGCGGCCGCTCGAAGCCAAAGTACTTTCGTGAGAACAACACCGTGAGAGAGACGAGGAGGGCGTGGTGAGACGGCCAGGGAGAATTGCGCTGGTCGTTTGGGCGGTGCTTCTTCTCGCGGGGGCCGTTGTCTTCGCAGGGGCCGAGGCAGGGACGGCCGGGAGCGTGGAGGGCACGGTGCTCGACGCGCGCACCGGAGAACCTCTTCCTGGCGCCAATGTGATGCTCGTTGGCACACCCTACGGTGCCGCCACCGACGAATCGGGTCACTTCGTGATCCGTCGGGTGCGGCCCGGACGGTACCGGATCGTGGCGCGGGTGATCGGCTACCGCAAGCAGGAACTCTCCGTCGCTGTGTCGCCGGGCGAAGCGGCAACGGTCCACTTCCTGCTGGAACCTTCGGCGGTGGAGCTCGGCCAGGTGGTCGTCACCGCCAGCCGCTTTGAGCAGGACATCCGCGAAGTGCCCGTCACGATGCATGCCATCAGCGCCCGGGAGCTCGCGCTGCGGAATGTGACCGAACTGGGGCAGGCGTTGCGCTACCTGCCCGGCGTGCAGGTGGCGGGGGCGAACGTGAGCATCCGCGGATCCAGCGGCTTCTCCCGCGGCCTTGGTTCGCGCGTCCTGCTGCTCTTCGACGGGATACCCTTCCTCACGCCGGACCAGGGGGACATTGACTGGGATGCCATTCCGGTCACCGCGGTGCGTCAGGTGGAGGTCCTCAAAGGTCCCGGTTCGGCCCTCTACGGATCCAGCGCTCTGGGCGGCGTCCTGAACATCCTTCCCAGCATGCCGGGCGAAGACACCCGGGTGCGGGTGCGAACGACCACCGGCGTGTACGATCAGCCCAGTTACCGGTCCTGGCGCTGGTCCGACCGGACTCGGTACTTCGGCAGCGCCTTCGTGGACTATCAGCGCAGGCTCGGTGGGCTGGGGATCTCGCTCACAGCGGGCTGGAAAGAGGACATGGGTTACAAAGAGAACGACGACAGCAAGGGCTGGGTATTCAGCGGACTGGGACGCTGGGAGCTCGGCACCGACCTGACGCTGGACATGATCGGGGGGTTGAAGAGAACGGAGAGCGGCAGCTTCGTGTACTGGCGCAACCTGGACCACGCCCTCAGCATCGGGAATGAGCCACCCACGAGCTACACGCGCACCATCGAGGAAACGGCCTACGTCTTCCCGGTGATCACGCACGTGCTGAACGCACGTTCGTTCTACCGCCTGCGGCTGCGCTGGCGGCGTGCCCACGCGGAGGACTGGCGCGTTTCACGTCCTTCCACGCCGATCAAGTTGCCGAAGCAGAAGTACCGAGGATCGACGGGCTCCACCGTGGGAGCGGAGTGGCAGCTCAATTTGCGGCCCGACGTCCGTACTAGCGTGGTACTGGGCCTCGACGCCGAACGCTCGAGCGTTCGCTCCATTCAGTACGGCAAACGAGCGCTTTCCAATTTCTCCGCCTACGGTCAGGTAGAGCATCGAGCGACTGCCAAGCTCAAGTTTAGCCTGGGAGTCAGGTGGGACGAACAGGTTGTGAAGGGAGCGCCGGATCGTGTGGGACAGGTCAATCCCAAACTGGGCGTCACGTACGACCTCGACGAGGGGGGCATTTTCCGCCTATCGCTCGGGAGAGGGTTTCGCGCACCTTCAATCGCCGAGAAATACATCTCCACCGTGGTCAGCACGATCCGGGTCATCCCGAATCCAGATCTCCGCGCGGAGCGAAGCTGGTCCGCGGAGGTGGGCTACAACCGCACCGTGGGTCGCTTCCTGTATCTCGATGCGGCCCTGTTCGCGAGCCGGTATTCGGACCTCATCGAACCTCAGCTCGTGCCAGGACTGCTGCAGGTCCAGTTCCGCAACGTGACTGAAGCGCGCATTCGAGGGGCCGAACTCTCGGCCCGCGCCGAACTCTGGCCCCGGCTGCTGCGCGCGCGGCTCGGCTACACCTATCTGGACACGAAAGATCTCTCCCTTTTGCCGGACGGGAGACCTTCCCCGGACTACGGGAAACCCCTCAAATACCGGCCGCGCCACAACGTGGTTTCTACATTGGAACTCACCTGGCGCGATCTGTGGGTCGGCGCGGACTTCCGCTACATGAGCAAAGTGGAACGAGTGGACCGCCTGACGAACATCCCAGACATCGAGAAGCAAGTGCCGGTGTACGTGCTGGACCTGCGCTGCGGGCTCAAACGAAAGAGGCTTTCCATTCAACTGGCGCTGGAGAACGCGCTGCAGTACTACTACGTGATTTCTCCCGGCAACCTCGGCCCTCTCCGTAACCTGTCCGTCCAGATCGAATGGTCCTTTTGACCCCACCGATTTCCTGGAGCCGCTCCCGAATGCACGGGATTGGGCTCGACCAGCATCCAGGCGCGCCGGGGCCGCGCGTCGCCGAGGGATTTGCCTTCCGGCGCATTTGCTCACGTGGCCCACTCTCGCCCCGGCGGATCAGCAGCTAGCCCGAGACGGATGCAGCAGTGAAA
>CAYXFI010000345.1:0-4544 GCA_964464205.1 uncultured Cytophagia bacterium | reverse complement strand
CTTGGCCGCGCTTCCCTGCCCGCTCCACACGAACACGTCGAAGCCGGCCATCCCCTGGAAATCGGAGAGCCGGAACACTTCCTGCGTGTACCCGAAGCGGCGCGCCAGAATATCCGAACTGCCCTGGCACGTGCAGGACATGTCCAGCCGCCCGTCGCGGTATCTCCGGGGGAAGGGCGCGAAGCGTTCCGTCTTCACAATGCTCCGCGACATCTCGTCCAGGAACGTGTACTTCCAGTTGCCGGTGTCCTGGTTGAAGCCGTTCAGCACGCGGTCGGCACCGAATCGCTGCTTGAGTTTGACCAGCAGCTCCGGCAGGTTCACGCGGAAGCTCCCACCCGTGAGCCCGCGGTCGGAGGTGGGGATGTCGCCTTCACCGCCACCCAGGTAGTTGTTCACCAGGTGGACGAACGTGAAGTCCGCCGCGAAAGCCCCCACGAAATCGACGATACTCACGATTCGCTCGAAGTCTGAGATGACGCCGTCGTTCGGGTCGTCGGACACGTCCACGTCTCTCGGGTACTTGGACACCCGGTGCTGGAAGACCACCACGGCCTCTTTCACCTGCCGGGGCATGTCTCGACGAGTGTAGAGGGAACCCCGGCGCAGAAAGCCCTGCTCCAAGTCGCGGGCCGCTGGCAGGTGTTCCACGACGTGCCGGTAGTAGTCGGCGGCAGTCTGCCAGTCGCCCGCCAAGCAGGCCACGTGGCAGGCGTAGCCGTACTCGCTGTGCAGCGACAGGCTCCGGAATTGCGGCAGCAGGGCGCGATCGGGATCTGCGCTGTTGAAATGACGGAGGTAGAGAAGCAATCGTCCGTCCACGGGAGCGAAGACCAGGCGCTTCAGATAGCCCCGTGCGTCGTGGCTAGCCAGGTAGAGCCCCCGGTGCGGCGCAGCGCCATCGTACAGGTACAGGAACTGCTCCTCCATCGCAGCCGGGTAGTTCCAGCGGGTCCCGAGCATGGAAGTCGTCGTGTCGGGCCAGGTTTCGGACAGGGCGTAGGGGTTGAGCAGGAGCCGACCCCCGTAGTACGGGTAGGCCAGGCCGTCGTCTTCAGGGTCTCCGAGGGGTGAGACCACCAGCACCGGGAACCGGAGGCTGTGGACGGCCAACTGACCCGAGCCGCTGGGGTGGGCCTCTATCTGGAAGTACACGCCCAAGGCTCCGGGTGGCAAAACCAGCCGCACCTTTACCCGCAGGGTGTCTTGGCCGACGCGGATCCTGCGCCAGACCATCGTGAGAAGCGTGTCGTTGCAGGCGCCCCAGACCACCTGGGTGGAATCCAGCCGAAAGGTGCCAAGGACTAGGCTGTCGGACGGGGGAACCAGGGCGTCCGGGCCCTGGCGCATGAGCCCGCCGGTGCTCGGCCACAACTTTCGTAGGTCCGCTTGCCAGATGGGAGAGTGCGCGAGCGAGACGGTTCCACCGGGGCCGGAAAGCTGCCGGATAGAGAACCACGCGAGACGTCCCTGTACCGCGCGTTCCATGGTTGCCGAGGCCAGACCGTTGTCGAGGGTCCGTACGTCCGCGGCGGGGAGATCTGCGCTGGGAACGGACCCTAAAGACACAACCAAGCCCGCCGCCAGCAAAGCTGTGCGCAATGGGCTCATGATCCGGCTCCACCGCCTTGGGGTCCGCAGTCCGAATGGCCGATTTCGTCACTTCTCGTGGCAAAGACTCTACCAGACGTGCCATCGCTGGCGCAGACCAGAAGCAGCCCAAGGACTTGAGCCTGGAGATCCCCACCAGAGCTCTGATCCGCCGATGACGGGTGTACCAGAGGGTACACTCATGTACCTTTCGGGCCGATGGGAGTGTGGGCTTGCGGGGTCCCCGGGCGGCTTCTTGGTTCCCGCCGCCGACCGGGCTCCGATGCAGCGTTCCAGTTGTGGGAGGTGAAAGCGGGAAATGCCCGACGACGCTCGCCGGGGAGAGCATCAGCCGCCGCCGAGGCCCTTGTGCGCACAGAATGCACTGTTGCACACGGAGGAACGGACTTCCCCTGATCAGCCTGCCACTCGGTTGGGAAAAGCGACCGTTTCCCGGGGATTTCGAGCCAGAGATCCAAAACTTTGGCCTACCGTTTGTAGTGTAAATAATGCATCTTGATTTGGACGTACGGCAAGCAGGTTGTAGGGAGGACGTGCGAGGAGACGCGAGGTCACCCGATCCGCGGGCGCGGCACGCAGACCGCGCCGGTTCTCGTTGATCCGGGCAGGTGAAGATCCGTCCACCAACTCGGTTTTCCAAGACCGAAGGGGAGTCCGATGGAACCAGTTCGCGGCACCCTCGAGTTCACCTACCTTGCGCTACTCACTCGCGACGGGCTGAAGCCGGTGAGCCGCTGGGAGGCGGATTTCTCCGCTGCCCACGTGCGATGGTTGAACAAGCTCGGCCTGCGGACGGGCGTGGTGGAGCGCCGCACGAGGATCGGGTTCAGGCGCCGGGAGCTCGTGTTCGGTCGCAGCGCCCGGTGGGTGGATTACTACCGCAGGCGCTTCGAAGGAAGGCCAATCGACCGAGGGCCTGTGACGGTCCGTTTGGAAGGGCGCCTGTTTGGCTATCCATCCTGCTGTGTCGAGCACTTCATTCGGCGCGGCTACACCCCGAACGGGCTCTCGCCAGCGGAGCAGCGGCTTCTTTTCCACTGGGCCTGCCCCGGATGCCACGTGACGCCGCAGCTCCTTCCGCTGTACCGGGAGCGCTACCGGGAGGCTAGGGAGCTGGCCGCAGCGCTGCCCTCGTCTGAATCTCGGCACCGCCGCCGCTGGTTGCCGCTCGCCGCTTCCTTCCTGCTGACGGCAGTGCCCGCGCTCGGCCAAACGCCCGATCCGCACCTGCGGCCTCTCCCCGACTCGCTGGACGCGGACCGGGACTTCCTTCTGGATCGCTACGAGGAGGCCCTGACGCGGCCCGCCCTCGCCGTGAGTGGGCCCGAACTGGCACGGACGATCCAGAGGGCGGTTGACCTGCTTCCGACTCAGCCGCAGGCTGATCGCCCGTACAAAGCTGAGTTCCTGATGTATGGGCTCGAGACCTGCGCCGTGTGCGACACCACGGTGAACATGGGCTTCGTGCGAGTCGTGAACCCGGTTCTGGATGACTCTGTGGACGTGCCTTTCATCGCGTTGCACGCGCTCCAGCACGGTGCGCTCGACTACGCCGGCACCATCCACTCGGGTCGCGTGCACCTGCTGCGACTGCTGCGGGTGCTGGAGCTGCCGTACACCGTCCACACTTCGCCCCTCGGTCGCGAGCTGGATGCCGACGACGATGGCCTTCTGGACGCCGCCGAGAAGCGCCTCGGCCTCTCTCCCTCGCTGGCGGACGCCGACAGCAACCGCATCGTGGACGGTCCCCAGCTTGCGGTGAATTGGGCCGCTGAGATCGAGGCGCTGCCGGTCCCGACGGAGCCGCCCAATGATCGGGTCTACCGGGTCGACCACCGGATGCGTGGCATCGAGACCTGCCCGGTCTGCGGTGAGATGGTGAACATGGGTTACCTCGAAATCGTCAATCCACTCGAGAATTTCTGGATTGAGGTACCCTACGTCGCTTTGCACGCACTCCAGCACGGGAGCTTCCTCTACCAGGGCAGCTACCACGGGCGCGGCCAGATCCTGCCCCGCGCCCTGAACTGCGCGCTTCACGCGGACGGGACCTTTCACCAGGCCCCCGTAGAGGGCGACGCTGACGGCGACGGCCTGACGGACGCCGAAGAAAAGACTTTGGGTAGCAATCCCAGCCAACCGGACACCGACGGCGACGGCGTGCCGGACGGGCGGGCCCTGGCGTGGCGGCTGGCTAAGGAGCTCGACGGCCTGCCGCGGGAACCTCGCTCTGACGGTCCCTACTTGCGTGACTTCGCCCAGAGGGGACTGGAGATCTGCGAAGTCTGCGGGCAGAGCGTGAATATGGGGTTCGTGCGCGTGGTGAACCCAATTCTCAAGGATTCCCTGGACGTGCCCTACGTGGCCTGGCACGCGATGGAGCACGGTGCGTTCACAGCGCAGGGATCGCTGCAGACTCTGCGCGTGGACCCGGTTCGCTTGAGCCGGTTGCTGGAGATCCAGACGCAGGTTGAGGAAGGAGCAGGCCCGACGCCGCGACGGTACGGCCTCTTGGAGGCGTACCCCAACCCGTTCGCGGGGGAAACGCGGCTGCGGGTGCAGCTTCCGGCGGCTCGCGCCGGTGAAGCCGTGGAGATCGAGATCTACGACCTGCTGGCACGGCGAGTCCGGTCACTGAGCACTCGCACGGACGGCTCCGGCAGGGCCAGCGTCCACTGGGACGGACGTGACCAGCAGGGTCGATTCTTGCCGAATGGCGTGTACTTCTGCCGCGTGAAGGGCGCGCTGCAGATCCCATTTCGGAGAGTGGTTCTGTTGCGTTAAGCCGGGGGAAGTCCGCGGCGAGCAGACCGCTGCAGCCTTCTATGGGAGCCGCCTCTGGCGGCGAGAGGGTGGCATACAGGTCACTGGCATCGCCAAGTCGAACCAACGGGAGGAATTCAATGCGACGGACAGTCGTTTTTTCGATCCTT
>CAYXFI010000344.1:0-4555 GCA_964464205.1 uncultured Cytophagia bacterium | reverse complement strand
TCAGTTGTACGTGATGGTGGAGGAGGGCCACCCCTGGCTTCGGATCGCCCACCGCCTGCTCTTTTTGCCTGACTTGCTCAACTACTTCCTCACGGGGAGAGCAGTTTCGGAGATCACCATCGCTTCCACTTCGCAAATGCTCGACGCCCGCAAGCGGAAATGGTGCGCCGAAATTTTCGAGGCTCTCGATCTTCCGCAGGAAATCATGACCGAGATCGTACCCTCAGGTCACGAGCTGGGGAACCTCACGGAGGAAGTGTCGCGCGGGACGGGCCTTCGCGCCGAGCGCGTCGTCGCGACCGCCGGGCACGACACCGCCTGCGCCGTGGCGGCCGTGCCCGCAGAAGGGGAAGATTGGGCCTACCTCAGCTCCGGCACGTGGTCCCTCATGGGCGTGGAACTTCCGGAGCCACTCATCAACGAAAGCGCCCGCGAGCTCAACTTCACCAATGAGGCGGGGGTGTACGGTTCCATCCGGTTCCTCAAGAACATCAGCGGGCTGTGGCTGCTGCAGGAGTGCCGCCGGGTCTGGGGCGAGCGGCACAGCTACGAGGAGCTCGTTTCGCTCGCCGAGCGCTCTGAGCCCTTCCGCTGCTTCGTCTACCCCGACCATCCGACGTTTCTCGCGCCGGGCGACATGCCCGCTACCATCCAGAGATTCTGTCGCGAGACAGACCAGCAGGTCCCGGAAGATGAGGGGGCCTTCACGCGTTGTATTTTGGAGAGCCTGGCCCTGCGCTACCGGACGGTGTTCGACTCCATTGCTCAGTTGCTCGGACGGCGCCCCTCGCGCCTGCACGTCGTGGGGGGCGGCAGCCGGAATCGTTTGCTGAACCAGTTCACTGCCGACGCCCTCGGCGTGACCGTGCTGGCCGGGCCTTCCGAAGCCACCGCCTGCGGAAACATCCTGGTGCAAGCGATCGCGGACGGGGAGCTTGCGAACCTCGAAGAGGGAAGAGAGCTGGTGCGCAAGTCGATCTCCCTCGAGGTCTACGAGCCCCGGGACACGGAACGCTGGGAAGAAGCCTACCGGCGCTATCGTGTGATCGAACAGCGTTTCGCAGGCTGACCGCCCAGGACGCAGCTTCATACGAACCAGCTGCAGCAATCCTCAGCGCAAGGCAGGAGGCGACTGAGCTGCGGCCGTCCGCCAGGCCCCCTGCGTTCACTGCGTCCCCGCGGTGGGTCAGGGTCGTCCACGAATCCCAGAGGCGGTCTCTCGCCGACCCGATTGACGGAAAGCCGCAGGGCACCGGAGGAGAAGATGGAAGCCCTCAAAGAATGGTTCATCCAGCATGCGGGTCCCAATCCGATCGTCCACGGACTGATCGGCGGCGTGGTCATCACCCTGCTGAACACTGTTGGTGCGCTTCTCGTGCTGGTGGTGCGGCGGGTCACCCAGAGTTTCCTGGACACGGCGCTGGGCTTCGCCGCCGGCGTGATGCTCACGGCTAGCTTCACGAGCCTGATCCTCCCCGGCATCGATCGGGGCGGGGTGTTCCCCGTGCTCGTCGGCATCGTGCTCGGCGCCGTCTTCCTGGACTTGGCCGACCACCTGATCCCTCACCTGCACTTGATCAAGGGGGAAGAGGGTCCCCACACGGATCGGCTCCGGGCCGTTTGGCTCTTCATCATCGCCATCACCCTCCACAACATGCCCGAGGGCCTGGCCGTGGGGGTGGGCTTCGGGTCGGGCAACATTTCCGACGCGATCGTCCTGATGATGGCTATCGGGTTTCAAAACATCCCGGAGGGTCTGGCGGTTTCCTTCTCCTCCCTCAACGCCGGGATGGGCAAGCGCTTCTACGCCAGCCTGGTGGGTGTGAGGGCGGGTCTGGTGGAAATCCCCCTGGCGATTCTCGGTGCGTGGGCAGTCTCCACGATGAGTGCCATCCTCCCCTACGCCATGGGCTTCGCGGCGGGGGCAATGCTCTACGTGATCAGCGACGAGATCATCCCCGAGACCCACGGCGGCGGCAACGAGCGACTCGCCACTCTCGGCACCATGCTGGGCATCCTGGTCATGCTCTACCTGGATGTGACCTTCGGCTGATCGCCCCCTGTTCAGTCAAAAGCTCCGACAGACACAAGGTGGAAGCGGCCGTGACAAGCTGTCTCGTCGACTACTACGCCGACCAGACCGAAAACGGCAATGTCAATCGAGAGTAGTCAAATTCCTCCGGGGGGCACGAAGGCAATGGCTATTGGTTCGAAGATGTGTCGGGTCGCACGGCCGTACGCGACGTTTCCGAGGAGGAAGAGCCCGAAGGCAAGTACCGCATGTTCGGCGCTCTCCCAACCCGGATAGCGTGGGAAGAACACCCGAGCGTGCCGGAATACATCCTCGGCCAGATTCACCGTCCGTACCCGGTGACGTCAAGCCTCAGGAAAATCAGAAGAATATCACCAAACGTCACTAACTGAACCGGATGCGCGGCAGGTCCTCATCGGCCATACCCTCCTGCTTCTCTTCAATCTTGCCAAATTATTTCCATGCCTCCTCCTCGCAGTCCGCATCGAACACGCCCCGGTAGCCCCGCATGAACCTCTGCCGCTGGTAGGCCGGCACCCGAGAGGACCCTCCGAGAGAAATGCCACGGACAGGGCTGGTGCGCTGGCCTGGGGAATTCCCGAGCTACGGCGACGGTAGTCCCCGCAGCTGCGTCGGAAACCATAGCCTCGGCGTCCCGGAGGCTTCGCACCCACAACCCCCGTACGAAACGTTGCCAGGCTCCGGTGGACTCTTGCTCGGCACAGGCCCGGTCCGACACCTCGTAGCGACCGAACGGATCTACTACAACCCCTTCCAACAATACCCGCCTGCCCTGCTTTCGAACCCGGACCCAAATCGCGTCCAACACCAACGCCGCGTAGCGACGGACGTCAAAAAAACCGTCGGTGGCGGCTAGCCTGCAAATGATGCCACGCCAATCGCACCGTCTGGCTCAGCGCCGCCGTGCTCAACGTCAGGCCAAACCAGCTACCGGGCCACACCCGACGTCGTCGCACCGTTAAGCCGCCCATGTACCCGCAAAAGGCCAAAAACCGATCTCCCCGCCATATCGCATGTAGGATTCCGACAACAACCGAATCTCCACGCAACGACACATTGCGGATCCGGGGGATGCGTACCTGGGGAATCAATCCTCAGCGAGTCCAAACCTGCCTGCCCACCCGATAGACCCAACGTTTGTACCGAAAACCTGGCGCGCAGGACCGACCCCGAACCAATTGATCCGCGCGCTCCCGCCAAGAACCCTCAAAGCTAAGCCAACGATTCGCACAAGCTGCCAACTGCCTTCTTCCCCATTTGCCTCTCCAGTTCTCCCAAACCCTATCTGCGTAGCCGCGCCGCAGTTATGGTGTCCCCTCCAGTGTCCCGGGCCGGAGGGCTGTCTTGCTTCTTACCCTGCCTCCATGAGGAGACACCCCTATCCATTGTTCTTCGATCAGTTTGAACGCGATAGTGTGGGCTGTCGAACTGTGTGTTGCACGAAAAAACCTTGACAAATGCTCCAAAAGACTTTACGTTCAATGTAAGCGCTTACACTCCGCGGAGGTGTGATGCGAAACCTACTCTTCTTGATTCTCGGCACGGCCATAACCTTGCTGTCCTGCGGGGGGGCAGGTTCACAGCAATACGCGATTTCCTTCTGGGCTATGGGGGTCGAAGGAGAAGCGGTGCGCGATTTGGTGCGCTGGTTCGAGCGCAGTCATCCGGGTATCAGAGTGCGGGTGCAGAGCATACCGTGGTCGGCGGCTCATGAGAAGCTGTTGACGGCGTTCGCTGGGGGCGCCCTTCCTGATGCGGCCCAATTGGGCAATACCTGGCTACCGGAATTCCATGCGATCGGAGCATTGCTCCCGGTAGACTCCGTAGTCATCGCGGCTCATGGAATCCCCATCGATCAGTACTTTCCCGGTATCTGGGAAACGAACCGGCTCGGTGATCGTCTGTACGGGATCCCATGGTACGCGGATACCCGCGTGCTCTACTACCGCACAACGCTTTTCGACAGCGCCGGAATCCACAGGCCGCCTTCCAACTGGGGAGAATGGTTGGAAACTTGTCGGAAGCTGAAACGCCGTTTCCCTTCCCGTTACCCAATATTCTTCAGCTTGGCGCGCGGTGACTGGCAAGTGCCGGTGATCCTCATCCTGCAGAACGGCGGCAACCTGCTAGCGCAGAGCAATACGCGTGGCAACTTCTCTAGTCCTCGCGTTCGCGAGGCGCTGGAGTTCTACCTCCTCTTTTTCAAGCACGGCTACGCGCCCGTACGAATGACGGAGTTTGTGAACGTCCTGCAGGCTTTTGCCTCGGGCCATATTGCCATGATGATAACAGGCCCGTGGAACCTTGGTGAACTCCGGAAACGATTCCCCCAGCTGGAGAATGCGTGGGCTACGGCGACCCTACCATGCCACCGGAATTGCATGTCAGTGGCCGGGGGCTCGAGCCTGGTCATTTTCAAGAACAGCCGGAGACCGGATCTCGTCGCCCAATGGCTGGCCTTTCTCAGCCGTCCGGATGTGCAGGTGAGATTCTTTGAGCTCA
>CAYXFI010000343.1:2672-4568 GCA_964464205.1 uncultured Cytophagia bacterium | reverse complement strand
AGTCTCGAGCAGACCCGCCGCTGCCCGGGTGCAGCACGATCGGCCGCGCGTCCGCATCGATCCCGAGGTCCACCAGCAACGCCCCCGTTCTGCGTTCCACTTCCGCGGGGATTCGGAAGCGAAACAGCTCCGCGGCATCTCCCTGGGGCGCTGGATCCAGCGGCGCCGCCACGTCAAGGTTCAGTTCGAGCTCGTGCTTGTCCGATCGCTTACGGTGAACCGCAACTCGCTCGTTGAGCAGGAACGAATACGCGCGGTAGCGGGTTCCGATGCGTCGGGGAATTCGGGCGAGCCAGAGGGCCAACGCAAGCTTCAGCTCGGGGTGGAGCAGAACAGCGGCCTGGTACCCCCTCGTGCGCAGTCGTGCCGCCAGCCTCCGTGAGCTTTCTCCAGGGTCGTACGCCAGCACCTCGTCGATGTCCAGGTGAGCGCGCAGGAGCGGGACGAGCGGTGGGGACACGAGCATATCGATCCGCCAGTTCGGGTGGGCAAGTTTGAGGAGGGTAGCCACCGGCGTCGAAAGGATCACGTCGCCCATCCGATCCGTGCGGATCAGAAGCACCTTCATTGGGCTCCGCTCCCCTCGGCGGCGTCCTCAGCGGCAGCGGCGACCTTCTCCCGGATCAGCGATTCGAGGAGGGGCAGGATACGCTCAATCTCCCCCTCGATGTCGCGGTAGGTGCTGCGGTACGTGTCGGGTCCCATGCCGATCGGGTCTTCGATCCGTCGTCCTGTCCGTTCCTCCTCCGGCCTGCCGAAATCCGTCAGCAGGAACGTCTTGTCGGCCGCTTCCGGATGCTCCTCCAGGATGAACTCCACGTGCTCGGGTCCCATTGCCAAGATCAGGTCAGCGTCGCGCACCAAATCCTCGGTGATGGCTGAAGAGCGGTGATGCGAAATGTCCACTCCGTGCTCGCGCGCAGCCTGCACCGCGAAGGGCGTGGCCCGTTCGCCCCGGAGACCCAATGTGCCCGCCGACCGCACCAGCACCCGGCCGCGAAGATCCTTCGGGAGTTTGGTCCGCAGGACTCCTTCGGCCATCGGACTGCGGCACGTGTTGCCGGTGCACACAAACAGTACCAGAAATTTGCCTCTCCTCATGACCAGCCCAAGTCAGGAATTCGCCGCTTCAGTTTTTCGGTCGGGATCGCGCCTTCTCGCAACACACGAGGCACGCGTCCCGTGCAATCGACAATTGTCGAAGGGCGGTCCGTGCGCGCGGGTCCAGCATCAAGAATCAGATCGACCTTGTCGCCGAGAACCTTCGCAACTTCCTCGGCCGTCCGTAGGTCGGATCCGCCCGACACATTGGCGCTCGTGGCTGTGATCGGACCGTCCAGCAGGCGGCTCAGCTCGCGGCACAGGCGACTGCCCGAAACCCGCACCCCAACCGTGTCGCCTCCTCCCAGCAACACGCGCGGCAGCTCCGGACGCGCCCGCAGCACAAGGGTCAGCGGCCCTGGCCAGAAGACGGCCGCTAGCTCGCGCGCCACATCCGGCACGCTCGCCGCAACCCGGTCCAGCATCCCCTCTTCGGCAATGATGATGGGGATCGGCTGCCGCGCCGGCCTGCCTTTGATCTCGAACACGCGCCGGACGGCTGGTTCGCGGAGGGCGTCGGCGCCCAAACCATACAGCGTTTCCGTCGGGTAGACGATCACTCCCCCTTCGCGCAGGACCCGGACCGCGGCCTCCACGAGTTCCGGGTCGGGATCGTCGTGAGTAATCTGTAACCGTTTGGGGAGCTTCGCTGTTCCCATCGAATCCATCCCGCCTTCGCGTTTGGCCGAGGGATTGTCCCAGTCCCCCGGCTGCAGATGGCGGTCGCGCCGAGCAAAGGGGCTACGAGAAATCCCGATCGCCCTGCAAACGCGATCAGAGACCGGGCCAGCGTCC
>CAYXFI010000343.1:0-2572 GCA_964464205.1 uncultured Cytophagia bacterium | reverse complement strand
GCTACGAGAAATCCCGATCGCCCTGCAAACGCGATCAGAGACCGGGCCAGCGTCCGGTCAATCCCCAGCGTCAGCAGTGACCAATCAGCGCTGCACGCTGGCTCGCGTTCACCTTCGTCCGGGCTACACTTCGACAAGTCATCTCCAGCAAAGAGCGTTCCGTTCCTCCTGTGCCGTCGGCTCTGACGATCTTCTGGCGCTGCAGATAAATGCTGCCCTTCGCCCCAGGTTGTCACGAGAACTGGCGGCAACTGCACTTTCGGCTGCCGTACCGAAACGGCGCCCAGGATGGCTCCGCGAAGTGCAACCCACCACTCCGCCACGGGTTGGCTACGCCGGGGATCAGCACGGTGAATCTACCAATTTCCCCGCAATCCACCAAGTCGCGGTACGCCCCGAGCAGCCGGCACGGCGGGCCCGGACGGCCTTGATGCCAAAGCCACGATCGCGAGGCCGAAGAATCTCCCGGGCACAGGCGCAGGACCGCGCTGCCGGGACGGTCGCATCCGGCCGAGCGTTCGTGGAGCTAGCCTTGAGCCGAAGAGAAGCGTCACTGTACGCACCCCGCGCGAGACTGGCTCATGGACGGCGCGAGGCCTCCGCAGCCGCTGAAGCCAACCCGGCCCGGGGCATCTTTCGGGACGATTTTCCTCTGAGGTCAATCAGTCCGAGCATGTTGACAGATCGACTCCTATCTTGACTTTTCTTGTTGTCCTACGTAAACTTGTGCAGCCTGTGTTCCTCCTCCTGCCCTCACCACCCATCCCGCTACTGACCTCCCGGGGAAGCACAGCGCTCATGCCCACTTGTCGCTTGGCCCAAAGAGCGAGCCGAACTCGCATCCCCCAGCGACACGGGCCGACCCGAGGACTTTGGACCAAACGAAGGGAGTGAGCCATGCGTCCCAGAGCAGCCTTGCTATCCGCAGCCGTAGTGGCGACCCTTGCTTCCTGCAAACTCAATGCGCAAGATGGATGGGAGGTCGTCCGAAACCCGGAGTGGTACACCAGCTTCCACTCGGTTTTCTTCCTACCTGGAAGTGACAGCGGTTGGGCCGTTGGCTCGAAAGGGGCAATCGCGCGAACGACCGACGGCGGCGTCACATGGATCAAACAGGCTTCGCCAGTCCGAACGAACTTGTGCGATGTCACATTCGTCAACAGCTTGACCGGATGGGCCGTAGGCGAGATGGGAGTCGTGCTTCACACCGGGGACGGCGGTGAGAACTGGACCAGACAGGATGCGGGGACATCTGCGTACCTCTACGGCGTGTGCTTCGTGGATGTCCATACGGGTTGGGCCGTGGGGGGCAAGGGGACCATCCTTCACACGGAGGATGGCGGCCAAACGTGGTCCGCGCAGCCGTGCAGTACAGAGGCTCACCTGACGGGCGTTTTCTTCGTCGACCGGTGGCACGGTTGGGCTGTCGGGTCTTCAGGAACGATCCTCCACACGACGGACGGAGGTCAGACCTGGCAATTTCAAGATAGCCATACCAGGCACTGGCTGAACGCAGTGCATTTCGCCGACTCAACGTGTGGTTGGATCGTCGGCTCTGAGCCCACCATCCTCCACACAGCGGACGCGGGATCCACCTGGTACGAACAAGAAGTCCGCACAAATCTAGCTTTCTCGCTCTACGACGTTCACTTCGTGGACCGGATCAACGGTTGGGCCGTGGGGTTGGATGGCATAGTCCTGCACACGGCCGACGGCGGCACCACATGGACGTATCAGACCGCCGGCGTCCGAGCGGATCTCCGAAGCGTGCATTTCAAAGATGCACAGGTGGGCTGGGCTGTAGGACAAGCGGGGACGATCCTCGGCACCAGGGACGGAGGCGAGTCCTGGAACCCGCGAACCCCCGGCGACGCATTTCGTCTCACGGATGTTTGGCTAGCCGACGATCACAACGCCTGGGTCGTAGGTGACAAAGGAACGATCTTGCACAGTGCGGATGCGGGTTGGACTTGGGAAGAAGTGGAGAGCGGCACGCTGGCCGATCTCAAGGCCGTTTGCTTTGCGGACGACAAAAGGGGGTGGATCGTTGGGAATCGAGGCGTATTCCTGCGCACAGAGGACGGAGGCGACACGTGGGTCATCGGGTCCGTGACCACCAACCCCTCCCTTCGTGACATCTGCGCCGTCGATTCTCTCCGATGCTGGGCAGTCGGATTCAGAGGTGGTATCGTCCACACTGAGGACGGCGGCGAGACCTGGACCACCCAAGATGCTCAGACTACCGAGATCCTCGAGGCGGTACAGTTCGTAGACGCCCAAACCGGATGGTGTGTGGGCAACAAGGGCACCATCCTTCACACCGAGGACGGAGGTCAAACCTGGACCCCTCAAGCCAGCGGGACGAACCACCGACTCTACGGGCTTTCATTCGTAGGTAGGGACACCGGTTGGGTGGTGGGTAGTAGCGGCACGATCCTCTACACCGCCGACGGCGGCCGCACCTGGACCAAACAGCGTAGTCCTGTGATCGGTTGGCTCAACCGCGTGTTCTTTCTCGTTCTTCCGCAGAATCTGTGCTTTTTGAACAGGTTGTAACAAATCGGCTGGTCGG
>CAYXFI010000342.1:0-4620 GCA_964464205.1 uncultured Cytophagia bacterium | reverse complement strand
CGTCGCCCTCGGAGTGTACATCGAGTTTCACGAGGAATTCTTCGGCCACGGCGAAGGGGTTGCGCCCGGTGTCCCCAACGACCTGGCCTACATTCGAGCGCATCTGCTCTTCGGTTTCATGATCATTCCGGTGCTGCTCGGCGTGCTGCTGAACGGGGACCTGCTGACCGCCGAGAGGTCGCTTCGGATGGTGACGGGACTCGCCGTTCTAATAGGCGCAGTGGGAACCGTCGGGACGTTCATCTGGACCATGGCTCTCAATCCACTGATGATAGAGATCAGTGTGGTGCTCACCGCTTGCTTTCTCTTGCTCTTTGCCTGGAGTGTGGCAAGGGCGAAGGACGCTCTCGCCGAACAGGGGCAGGATTAGGCTTTTTGCCCGCAACATCTACCCTTTTGCATAGACGGCTCGGGTGACTTCGACAATCCATTTGCTTTTCACCGCGAAGACGCGAAGAACATGATGACTGACGCTGAAGCTGCGAGGCGGACGGCAAGCCTTGTCTGGGAAAGGTTCTCTCGTCTGCTTTCTTTGGCCAATCCTTGCGTCCACTGGGTCGTTGCGTTCCTTGAGTAGCTTGTCCACAACTGTGTTAGCGCTGCGCGGTAAAGGCGAAACGCTCTTTCCTTGCTGCGAAAGGGACGTTGTAGAATTGGAGGCGTGGCCGGAAAAGCCGCCCCGCGATTTGTCCCGGAGGGGTTGTGGACAATGTCATAAACAGTCCTGCATGTTCCGGTGCCACTGCGGTTCACAAACCGCTGGGATTGTTCAAGGAGGTTAGCCATGAAGCGCCGAGACTTTCTGCGGACTACCGCTGCGGCGGCTGGAGCCGCTTTTCTTCCCGTGCGCCGGTCGGCCGTGGCTGATTCGCCGCCGGAGATGCCCAACTTCATCGTGATCTTCTGCGACGATCTTGGCTACGGCGACATCGGCTGTTTCGGCTCCAAACTTCACCGCACGCCGAACCTGGACCGAATGGCCGCCGAGGGGGCCCGTTTCACCAGCTTCTACTCCACCAGCGGCGTCTGCACACCCTCGCGCGCAAGCCTGATGACGGGCTGCTACCCGAAGCGCGTGAGCATGCACCAGAACGTCGAGGGGAAATGTGTCATCTTCCCGGTGGCGAAGAAAGGACTGAATCCAGCCGAGATCACCGCGGCTCGGTTGCTGAAGACGCGTGGCTACGCGACCATGTGCATCGGCAAGTGGCACCTGGGTGACCAGCGGCCCTTCCTGCCCACGCGCCACGGCTTCGACTCGTACTTCGGGATTCCCTACAGCAACGACATGGTGGCGGCCTCCGGCCCCGGGCGACCGCCGTTACCTCTGCTCCGCGACGAGGAGGTGATCGAGGCGCCCGTGCCGCAGGACACGCTCACCCAGCGCTACACGCAGGAGGCAGTGCGCTTCATCCGGGAGTACCGGGACGAACCCTTCTTCCTGTACCTGCCCCACAGCATGCCGCACAATCCCGTGCACGCCAGCGAGCGATTCCGCGGACGCTCGGCGAACGGTCGCTACGGCGACGCCGTGGAGGAGATCGACTGGTCCGTGGGCGAAATCCTGCGCACGCTCCGCGAGCTGGGGATCGACAAACGTACCCTGGTGATCTTCACCTCTGACAACGGTGCGCACAGGCGTTTTGGCGGCAGCAACGCGCCACTCCGCGGCTGGAAAGGGAGCACGTGGGAGGGGGGAATGCGCGTTCCCTGCGTGATGTACTGGCCTGGCACGATTCCAGCGGGCCTGGTGTGCGACGAGGTCACCAGCACCATGGACATCCTGCCCACGTTCGCGAAACTCGCGGGCGCAGAAGTGCCGAAGGATCGCATCATCGACGGGCACGACATTTCTGCGCTGATGACGGGTCAACCGGGGGCGAAATCGCCGTACCGGGCGTTCTTCTACTACCAGATTGACCAGCTTCAGGCGGTTCGTTCCGGCAGATGGAAACTGCACCTTCCGCTCGAGAGGAAGAAAAAGAACTGGGGCGAGCCGATTCCGGACGTGCCGTTGCAGCTTTACGACCTCAAGCGCGACATCTCCGAGAGTCGCGACGTGTCGAAACAACATCCGGATGTGGTGGAGCGGCTCTTCGCGTACGCGGAAGAGGCGCGCGAGGACCTTGGGGACGTGGGACGCCAGGGCCAGGGGATCCGACCTGCCGGGTACATCGACGACCCTGTGCCGCTGGTGAAGGAAGGGTAGGCCGACCGAGTAGCGAACTGGTCGGTGTGTTCGATTCTCAAAAAAGGAGCGGAACCAGTTGTGGAGGTGAGCCATGGCTGGCAACAAGGAGATCACCCGGCGTGAGTTCCTCGGAACCACCGCGGCTGGCGTGGGAGTGCTAGCGGCGACAGTTCCGGGCGCTCGGGCCGGAAACGCTGCGCCTGCGAAGGCCCAAAAGCGGGACAAAACAGTGATCCACAAGGTGTACCTCGCCAAGCCCGTGCCTACCTGGCCGTGTCCGGACATCGACCTGAACGCCGAAATGCGGAAGCTCAACGCCGTGCTCGAAGACCTGCGCAAGCAGTGCGGGCGTCCCGTGGAATTCGTGGGCGGAGAGCTGCTGCGGACACCTGACGACCTGCCCTCGTTTGAAAAGAAACTCGGGGACGTGGACGGCATATTGGTCTTCAACCTGACCTCGGGTGTACACCGCCTGCTCGATCCGATTATCAAGCTCGGCTATCCGACGGTGTTGTTCTCGCAGCCCTACAGCGGTCACGATTGGTCGTGGATCGGCCAGAGAGCCCAGGCCGGCGACCGGGTGGATGTGGTCTCCAGCAGCGACTACGACGACTTGCTTCCGTACCTGCGCGCCTTCGATGCGATCCGCAGGACGAAGCAAACGACGATCCTGTGCATCCGGCAGAATCGAGAGAAGGACGATTACTCCCGTGCACTGGAAAAACACTACGGCGTGACCGTTCAGTTCCCGAGCTACCAGGATCTGCGAAAGAGGTTCGAGGCCGTGGACGTGCACCGGGCGGGTGAGCTGGCGGATGGTTTCATCAAACGCGCGATGCGGATGGTGGAGCCCTCGCGTGCCGACGTGGTCGACTCCATGAAGCTCTACCTGGCCGTCCGGGACCTGATGGCCGACTACGGAGCAGAGGTGGTGACGATCGATTGTCTCGGTGGGTTCCGCCGTGGGGACCTGCCTGCCTACCCTTGCGTGGCCTGGACCCTGCTCAACAACGCGGGCCAGATGGGAGTGTGCGAGGCCGACCTCGCCGCCACGATGACGCAGATCCTGGGTCAGTATCTTACGGGCAAACCGGGATTCGTGAGCGACCCGGTAATCGACACGAAGACGAACACGGTGATTCACGCTCACTGTGTGGCCGCTACCAAGATGGACGGCCCGGAGGGACCCGAAGCGCCCTACATCATTCGCACGCACATGGAGGACAACAAGGGCGTTTCCGTGCAGGTGAAGATGCGGATCGGACAGAGGATTACCCTCGCCAAGCTTGCGGAAGTGGACACGATGTTGCTCAGCACCGGTGAGATCATCGACAATCCGGAAAGCAGGCGCGGGTGCCGAACGAAGGTGGCCACCCGCGTGGCGGACGCAGACAGGATGCTGCACAACTACTGGGGTGGACTCCATCGACTTCTGTTCTACGGGGAGCACGTAGATGATTTTGTGAAGATGGGACGTTTGCTCCGGTACCGGGTTGAAATGGAGATGTGAGGCGCGCGCTGGCTTCGCAGATTCGCGGCAGCGTTGCGGCTGCGATTTCTCCGGGCACAGCTGTTGACCTACTGGTTTCGGGAGTGCGCGATGGCAAAGCGGATGACGCGTCGTTCTTTCCTGCGCGCGGCCGCGGTAGTGAGTGTGTCCGCTGCCGCCGGACCGGGCTGCGCCCGCTTTCTGCGCCGCCGTAGGCCGAACATCCTGGTGGCGATCGCGGACGACTGGTCCTGGCCGCACGCAAGCGTGCTCGGCGAGCCGGTGATCCAGACGCCGAACTTCGATCGCGTGGCGCGCGAGGGCGTGCTCTTTCAGAACGCCTTCGTGAGCGCGCCTTCCTGCACCCCTTCGCGGGGGTCGATCCTCAGCGGGCAGGACTTTTGGCGCCTGCGGGAAGGGGCGAACCTGTGGAGCACACTGCCCGCGGACATTCCAGTCTATCCCGACCTGCTGGAGCAGGCTGGGTACCATGTGGGTTTCACAGGCAAGGGCTGGGGGCCCGGCCGGATCGAGCCAGGCGGAAGGAGCCGGAACCCCGCCGGCCCCCACTACAAGAGCTTCGAGGAATTCCTGAAAGCGAGGCCCAAGGATGCCCCGTTCTGCTTCTGGTTCGGCAGTCACGACCCGCACCGGCCGTACGAGCCGGGGGTCGGCGTGCGCAGCGGCATGGACCTGGATCGGGTCAAGGTGCCCGCGTTCTTGCCGGACAGTTCTGTGGTCCGCAGCGACCTGTGCGACTACTTCTGGGAGGTTCAGCGCTTCGATCGGGATGTGGGACGTCTTCTGCAGATTCTGGAGGAGATCGGAGAGCTCGACAACACGATCGTGGTGGTGACCGGCGATAACGGGATGCCGTTCCCACGGGCTAAAAGCAACGTGTACGACGCGGGCACGCGAGTGCCGCTGGCGGTCCGTTGGG
>CAYXFI010000341.1:0-4657 GCA_964464205.1 uncultured Cytophagia bacterium | reverse complement strand
CGCTGAGATCCGGCCAGTCCACCACGCGGACGGCGGGGATGCGCAGGCTGTCCGGTGAAGGCGGCGGGTCCAGCAGTTGCCGCAGCGTGCGTGCCGCGTAGAGGAAACCGACGGGTCCGTTAGCGACCAGCTCGAGGCCGGCAAAACGCTCGCCCAGCAGAATGGGCTGAATGGCGTAGGCCTGGTCCGCGTTCGGGAGTCCCTGCAGGAGTCGGCGCAAGGAGTCCGGGCATGCGGGGTCATTCGTCAGGAGAAACTGGATGCGGAAGGTGTCCCGACCCCGGGCGAACGGCGCCAGCAGGCGGACCGCCTCTGCCACGGGCGGGCTGGAGGTGTCCGGCACGACCAGGACGACCCGTTCCCGCGGCAGCCGCACCTCTCCTTCGACGCGAAACTGCTTCGGAAGAGGGATGACGCGATCGGACCAGCGTGTAGTGCTGTCGTCCGCTGCAACGTCGCGGCAGGAGAACGGAGAGAGTGCGAGAAGAAGCAACAGAGCAGTTCGGCGAAATGGAAACGCGTGCATTTCGGTACCCTTTCGAGCTGAGTGGATTTCCGGGTTGAGTTCGTCGGATTTGCAGTTGCTTCTCACGCTCTACTCGAAAAGACCGGAGCGGTGGGTCGCCTGAGCGAGAGTGTGGAGGGTTCCCGCCGCAGTTGAGCGACGAGGACGGTCCAGGTTGCTTGAGTTTCTGCGCTGCCGTGGTGGGCTTGGACGTCGCTGGGATCCCGACACCTGAACAAACAGGGGCTTTGCGAAAGTCAGGGAAGCCCGGGTCCCTCAGCCTGAAAGCGGAGGCGCTGTGACATTGCCACGGGCCCAAGAGAACTTACGTTCCGAGTCGGTGGGGAATCAAGCGGAAAGTGTAGCAGAAGTTCCCCCATTTTTTCGCGAAACGAAAGTACCTCGAAGGCCAGCAGACGGTTGGTAGTGGCCGCTGTAAGCAAACGCCACCGCGCGCAAATACGAGCGGACATGTGCGCATTCCTTCAAAAGGACGCACCGCAGTAAGCGCACAAGGCAAATCTACCGTTGGGGGCTCAGACCGCGGGTTGCTCCACGACGCGGAGGTAGGATCAGGTCTAACAACTTTGCTTTGCTCTCGAGGAAACAGTGCCTTGTTTTCATTGAGACGTACGACGGCCGGAAGGCAATGGACTACAACCTGAATTGTGAAAGAGCCCCCTTTTTGGGGAAGGAAGTAATCTCCCGGAGGCTTGAACCCTCCGGGAGGTTCCAAGTCACCGGACCAACACCACCTTGCGCGTGGCGACCCGGTCTCCCGTGCTCAGGCGGACGATGTAGAGACCGCTGGGGAGTGCATGACCGGCGTCGTCGCGGCCGTCCCAGAGCACAGTGTGTTTGCCGGCTCCGATGGTGCGGAGCAACAACGTCCGTACAGTTCGACCCGCAGCGTCAAAGACAACCAAGCTCGCTTTGCTGAGGGCGGGAACACTGAAAACGATCCGCGTCTGTTCGTTGAATGGGTTGGGGTAGCACGCAGAGATGTGGAAATCGCGCGGCGCGCGGCTAGACGCGCTCACTACACCAGTGTGCCGGGACCATCGCAAGATCTTCGATTCCCCTACGAAGAAAGCCACGTCGCGGCTGAGGAAGCACACGTCCTGCCACCAAACCTGGTGGGTGTGCTCCGGTCCGACTAAGCTCCAGTGACGGCCGCCATCCACGGTGCGGAAGATGCCCATACCTGCAGCCCACACTTCAGTAGTGTCCACTACCCACAGCCGCTTGAACTCGGAATCGCTGCGTTCGAGTTGCAAGGCCCAGCTATCTCCGCCGTCCCTGGAACGCCAGATTTTGGAGTGACCGTCAGTGGCCCAGCCGTTTCGGCTGTCTGCAAATCGAACATCGGTTACAGGAGCGGCTTCCCACCTTCCGGCGGGCGGCTCTGATGAACGCCAGGTCTTGCCGCCATCCGTCGTACGGAGCACAATGGGCTTCTTTGCCACCGTCCCGGGATCGATCGAGGCGCCAAACGCCCAGCCGAGCTTCTGGCCGCGGAAATGGAAACCCTCGATCTGACAGTCTGTCCAGGCAAATGTCCGCCAGGTCACGCCAGCGTCAGGGCTCCACGCTACATCCGTAGTCCTGGTCCGCCAATCATAAGACCAAAGAATCAGTTTGCCCAGCGAGTCGGCGTACAACCGATCGAATTTCCCCAGACTTGAGTCGACCAGCGTCCAACTGATACCGCCGTCCTTTGTGGCAAAGAGACCTACGCCCTTTGCTAAGACCCATCCCCTGGAAGCACTGATCAACGCGGCTGAGCCACCGAGAGTATCGTTTCGTTCCCACGTAGTGCCCCCATCAGCGGTGCGAAACAGGTAGGTGCCAGAAGCGAGTCCGAGGTTTTCATCCGCAAAGGAAACGCAATCGAACCAGGCGAACGGATGTTGCAGTTGCGGCACCCAGGTCCGGCCAAGGTCAGAACTGCGCCAGATCTGTCCGCGAGAGATGGCCCACGCGGTACGGGAAGGAGAGAATGTCAGCCCCACGATGGCATCGGTGAACCGTGGGAAACTTCGGTTCCAGGTGCGACCGCCGTCTTCCGTATACAGCACGAACCGGCCCGCAGCTACCAAGCCATGCAGGCTGTCGGCGAAAGCAAGAGCCTTGTACTGGCCGGAGTCGCCGGGCACCGTGGAAAGAACCTGCCAGGAAGCGCCCGCGTCCTCAGAGCGCAGCAGCAAACCCTTTTCACCAAGGACAAGAATGAGATGCTCCGTGACTTTCTGGATGTGGACCATTCGCTCCGGCCATTCGCTTTTCGAAAAGCTGGACCCCCCATCCTGAGTGCGCACGATCAGACCGGTGCCACCTCTTTTAGCGCCGACCACGATAACACCGAGCCTCCCGGTGGCCAGGACTCCATAGGGCCATACCATGTCCGGGATCTCCAGAAATTCCCACGTTTCTCCCGCGTCGGCGGTCCGTCCCAACCAGGCGGAGGCGGAGCCCGGAAGAAAACCGATAGCCCAGCCGTGGAGCGTGTCAGCAAATGAGACACCCGCAAAATCAAATCCCTGGAGTAGCGCGGCATCAGTGCAGGCCCAGGTCTGGCCAGCGTCCGTTGTCCAGAGGCAGGTCCCGTAGCCTACGATCCACACATGCCGTGAATCGAGGGAAAAACAGTCACGGGCGTTCATAGTTGGGTCCAACAGGCGCTGGAACTCTGGGGGCCAGCGATACGCCTGCCAGCTTCGGCCTCCATCGTGCGTGCGGTAGAACGGGACCTCCCACTCCGGAGAGGGGCCGCCAGCAATCGCACCAGGAAAGAACGTCAGGATCCAGCCGTCTCTGTCCGATGGGAAACAAATCTTTTGCAACGTTGCAGAAATCTCAGGCTGGTAGACAAGTTGCCATGATTCCTGGGCCTGCCCAGCTCCCCATAACATGGCCAACCCGAGCACCAGGGTGGGGTACACCCCTTCCCTCTTCATCGTGCGATTCACCTCCTCATGATCTACCATGCTTCGCCGACGATGGTCGCCACCATTGTCAAGGCTCCCGGCACGCTTCACCTGATTAGAACGGCTTTCCTCGATACTGTCTGGCCAGACGACTGGATTCTGATCAAGTAGCAGCCGGACGGAAGGGCAGAACCGTTTTGGTCGGTTCCATGCCAAACCACCGAACACGGTCACTGGTATGACCAGCCTCCTTCGGGACCCGGACCAGCCTTTCTCTTGCATCGTAAATCCAGGCTGTGGCGGTCGCATGCTCGTGCAAGCCGACTGAAATCACTGTGGCTGCATTGAACGGATTCGGGCATATGAAAGCACAGAGCTGAACCACCCCTTCCACTTTCGTCAGTTGCGGCCTCGTTCCCCGGGGCTTCGGCTACTACTTCTGGGGCGAACCTTGTTCCCGTTTCGTTACCTCTCTGTGGTCCCTGGGGTCGGTGGTTCCAAACGACGTTGAAAAGACGCTCTACCTCTTGTTCAGTCTCTCCACCGCCCTCCCCACCACCAGCCGCCAGCCCTGCAACAACACCGGATTCTGTTCGAAGCAGGTCAGCGTGGGCACGAGGGCGGTTTCGGCGCGCTGGACGAGCTGCAGAGCTTCCGGGTCTCCCGAGCGGCGCAGGGCGTGCAGAAGCTCCACGTCCTCCAGACCGTCGCGCAGGCACTCCAGGCGAATTGACGGCACCGGGGCTTCCACCACCGGTTCCTCCGGGATCTCACGCCGCGGCGGGTAGAGCAGCCGTCCGTCGCCGTTGCCCCAGTTGCCGCCGGAGGGACTGACGGACATGGCCTGTTCCCACGGATTCTGCCGCCAGTACGTGACCGACCAGTACAGGCTGCCGTCCACCTCGTAGCGGTCCAGCATCCAGAAGCGGATCCGGTGGTTCACAGCCGGATGGTCGATGAAGTTGTTCGGGTACGCCGCCTTCGGTCCCGTGCACACGTACCACCACACGGTCTCGCCCAGCTTCTGGCGTGCGTGAGCCAGCTCGGGGTTGTACTTGTCCAGGATGGGCACCCACAGGTTCACCAGGCCGAAGAACGTCGGCACCGGCGCGTCCTCCTGGTTGCAGGTGAGCAGGCGCCGAATGTCCGGACAGGCGCCCTTCAGTAGAGCCATTCCTTCCTTCACGTCGTCGTAGCGGCTGATCGGTGGCTCGTCCACCCAGTA
>CAYXFI010000340.1:0-4657 GCA_964464205.1 uncultured Cytophagia bacterium | reverse complement strand
CCGGCTGGTGATGAACCGACCCCAGCTCACGCACGAAAGGTGTATCGTGGCGGACAGGCCGTGGGAGAGCCACCGCGTGGGAGCCTACAACACAGTGCTTCGGGTGGGCGACGAGCTGCGGATGTACTACGACGCCATCGCCTCCGACGGCAGCCGTTGGCTGTGCCTCGCCGTGTCCCGCGATGGCCGCCACTGGGAGAAACCCGCGCTGGGCGTCGTGCCATTCGAAGGGAACAAGCAGACCAATATCGTTTTCCCCCTTGAGAAGAGCCACTTCGAACCTGGATGCGTGTTCATCGACGCGAATCCGAACTGTCCCCAGGATCAGCGCTACAAGCTCGTCTGCACGTACCGCCCTCCGGGGGCGAAGAAGAGCGGCACCTACGTGGCGGCCTCCGCCGACGGCATCCACTTCCGTTGGCTGAGCGACAAGCCCGTCTTCCGCTCCAGCGACACGGGGAACGTCTGTTTCTGGGACCCGCGCGTCGGCCGGTACGTCGGATACGTCCGGGTCTGGGACCGCTGGCGGAAGGTAGGGCGCATCGAGACCGACGACTTCCTCCACTGGGGCCAGGAGCAGGTAGTACTCAGCTACGACGCCACCGACAACCGCGACCTGGATCCGGAACTCTTCACAGGGATGGATTTCTACACCAATGCCGTCACCAAACTCGCCGGGGCCGACAACGTCTACCTCATGTTCCCCACGGCGTACTACCACTACCGCCCGGAGACGGCGCGGAAGCTGGGACGGCCCTACGTCCGCGCACGGAACGACGGACCGATGGACATCCACTTCGCCATCAGTCGCGATGGCATCCACTGGCACCGGCCCGAACGCACCGCTCTCATCCCCATCGGCGAGACGGAGTGGGACAAAGGCTACGCCTACGCCGCCACCGGAGTGGTGCAGCGCGAAAGGGAAACGTGGCTGTACTACGCCGTGGCTCCCTACACGCACGGCGACTACGACGCCCAGCAGGACCGCTACTCGGGCACCATCACGCGCGCCGTGTTTCGGAGGGATGGGTTCGTGTGCGTCGAGGCCGGAATTCCCGGCGGCGAGTTCATCACCCCGCCCATCCGGTACAAAGGATCGCATTTGCACCTCAATGTGCGGACTGGCGCCGGAGGACACGTGCGAGTGGCCCTGCTGGACTCGAGCGGCGCGCCGTTGTCGGGTCTGGGTGTGGCGGACTGCGAGCCGATCCACGGCAACTACATCGACGTGGAAGTCAAGTGGCGGGGCGGCGACCTGAAGCGCTGGCAGGATTACCCCGTGCGACTCCGCTTCGTCATGCGGGACGCGAAGCTTTTTTCATTCCAATTCAGGGAGGATTCGAGCGCGCTGACTCGCACGGAGTGACTGGAGACCGGGGGGGCAGAGCAGCTCTGCGAAAGCGGCAGTGTCGCGATGAAAAGAACGCGCGGCAGGAGGGTGGAAAAGTACCACCGCGGAGGCGCGGAGGCCACAGAGAGATCCGCAGAGGGTTAGAAAAAACAGCGCATCGGATGGGAGCCCGTTCACACACGGGCTGCCATTGAAGCCATGCAGACACAAAATGACAGGGAATCAGGCCAGAAGTGCACCCGTGTCCTGAGAAGATCTGCCGGATTCGTAAACCTCGCCCGATGCCTCAACGTTGTCGCCTGCTGCGCTCACGCTGTGATGTCTCCGTGAGCTTTTGTTGAAGGCCAAGGTTCCTCGTAGGGAATGCGTTACGTGACGGCCTGGGTCTTGCCGTTTCACCGTCGGACGGACCCACAGAGCTCGTTCGCGCCCGTGGCGTCCCGGCTTGTCAGCCCCCGGTGAGCAACCGCCCCTCGCCCGCGCTGGGTCTTGATCGGTTTGGGTCCACGAGCTCTTGAAATGTTCGACATTCGCAGAAGCAACGAAAAATTGGCCCTCGCATTTTCGAACGTTGCCAAGTGGGATGAACTAGCACCTTCGCGGTCCGTCACTGACAGGGGTTGGGGCAAAGCGATTTCGCAGGGACCTGTTTCGGCACGAGTCCGCCCGAGGGGCGAATTAGTTCACTCGCCCGTGCGAGCCTCGGGGGAACTGTTGTTGTGTTCTGCGGCCTTCAGACCCTGTTCGAGGACTTTCCAAGCCAACAGTGCGCACTTGATCCGCACGGGGAACTTGCTCACTCCTTTGAGCGCTTCGATCTCCCCCAAGTCCCCCGTGACTTCTTGCTCCCCCTTCAGCATGCCCTCTACGTTCCGCGCGAACTCCAGCACTTCCGACAGTGTCTTCCCGCGGATCGCCTCGGTGAGCATGGAGGCGGAGGCTTGACTGATCGAACACCCCGCGCCCTCGAACCGCGCTTCCACGACGCGGTCACCATCGAGCTTCACGTACAGCTCGATCCGGTCGCCGCAGAACGGGTTGATCCCGTGCTCGTGCACATCCGCTTCGGGTAGCGGGCCACGGTTCCGAGGTCTGCGGTAGTGATCGAGCAGGATTTCCTGGTACAGCGCCTCCAGGCTCATGACAGGAAGAACCTCCTTGCGTCCAGCAGTGCGTCCACGAGCGCGTCGATCTCGGCCATCGTGTTGTAGAGGTAGAAGCTCGCACGTGCGGTAGCCACGACGCCGAGGCGCTTCATCAGGGGCTGGGCGCAGTGATGGCCGGCCCTGATCGCGATGTCGCGCGCATCCAGGAAGGTGGCCAGGTCGTGAGGATGCACCCCTTCCAGCTCAAAGGACACCACACCAACGCGCTCCTCGACGGGCGGACCGAACAGCCGAATGCCGTCCACCTCCGCCAACCGGCGCAGCGCGTAACGCGTCAGTGTCTGCTCGTGCGCGGCAATCTGCTCCATCCCCACGCGACGAAGATAGCGGATAGCCTCCGCCAGTCCCACAGCGCCAGCGACGTTGGGCGTTCCGGCTTCGAATTTCCAAGGTAGGTCGTTCCATGTGGAGCGGCGCCAGTCCACCTCCAGTATCATGTCGCCGCCGAACAGAAACGGCTCCGCCTCCTCCAGCCGTTCCTCTTTCGCGTACAGAACTCCGATGCCCATCGGGCCGAGCATTTTGTGGCCGGAAAACACCAGGAAATCGGGGTCGATTTCCCTCACGTCCACTCGCAGGTGAGGCGCGCTCTGCGCGGCATCCACGAGAACGGGCACACCCCTGCGGTGAGCCAGCTCCACGATCTCCTTCACGGGATTGATGGTACCCAGCACGTTCGAAGCGTGCGTCAGAGCCAACAGGGCCGTCGGCCGTTCCAGAAGCTCGGAGAGGTGATCCAGGGCGAGCTTGCCCTGCTCGGTGATGCGAACGAACTCCAGATCAGCCCCGGTTCTGCGCGCCACCATCTGCCACGGCACCAGGTTGCTGTGGTGCTCCATTTCCGTGAGCACGATCCGCTGGCCAGACCGAATCCGGTTCAGAGCCCAGGCGTAAGCGACCAGGTTGATGCCTTCCGTGGCGTTGCGGGTGAACACGATGGATCGGGTGGAAGGGGCGTTCAGAAAAGAGCGAACCGTTTCCCGGGCTTCCTCGTAGGCTCGAGTAGACTCTTCGCTCAGCCGGTAGGCGCCCCGGTGGACGTTGGCATTCATTTCCGAGCAGTAGCGGTGCATCGCCTCAATCACGCTCGCGGGCTTCTGCGTCGTGGCCGCGTTGTCCAGATAGACCAGATGCCGTTCGTCCCCGTTGCGCCGGAAGATCGGGAAATGGCGGCGAATCCGCGCGACGTCCAACATCCCGCTTTCTTGCTCGTCCGTCCGTCCGCTGACGGCCTGTACGGCTGCCTCGACCGACATCACTCTACCTCAACTTCTACGATCCCATCCCGCACGCGCACCGGGTGGGTGTCGATGGGCTCAGTGGCGGGCAGACTCACAGCCTCTCCGGTCCGCAAGTCAAAGCGAGCCCCGTGCAAGGGGCATTCGATCTGAAGACCCACCACGGACCCTTCGTGCAGGAACGCCAACTCGTGCGAACAAATGTCGCTCACCGCGCAGAACTCCTCTCCCACCCGGACCACCAGAATTCTCTTGCCCTGTACACGCTTCAACACCGGGGCTTTCTCAGGGAATTCCCCGGCGGCTCCGACTTCGTGCCACATCTGACTCTGCACCTCGTTGCTGTTCCTCAATTGCCAGGGCGCCTCTCGTGAAGAAAACAGAACCCATCACCCCGGCGCCCTCAGCCTTCTCGAGTAAGGTCCCCAATTGTGGGACCTCCGGGCACCTTCACCAGACTTCGGTGCCGAACCCCTGCCATGAGCTCCATGCCCACAGGCGCGCGCCTTCGGGCCAGCCCCGCCCCTCAGTGGCTCAGGATCCGATCCAGTTTCTCGGCAATCGTGCGTTCCAGCGCGCCGCTCAGTCGATCCGAAGAGAGACCCGCGAGCGCATCGAGCAGGAATCCCTCGACGATCAACTTCCTCGCCTCGGCCTCGGGAATGCCCCGGCTTTGCATGTAGAAAATCTGCGTCTGATCCACCGGGCCGGATGCCGATCCGTGAGTACAGCGCACGTCGTTCGCCTCGATGTCCAGCATCGGGATCGAGTGAACGTGAGCTTCCCGGTTGAGCAGGAGATTCCGATTGGCTTGGTAGGCATTGGATCCCTGGGCGCCTTTACGGATTCAGATCCTGCCGCGGTAGACCGCTTTGGCCGCTTCCCCCACGGCGCCTTTCACC
>CAYXFI010000339.1:0-4662 GCA_964464205.1 uncultured Cytophagia bacterium | reverse complement strand
TCTTGCTGCTCCTCTTTTTGAGCTACCAGGTCTCCGGAGCTCAGGAGGTGCGGACGGACACAAGCCGGACCGACAGCGTCCGGCTTCCCGATCCAACGGGGGCGATGATCCGTTCGTGGGTGTTTCCCGGCTGGGGACAGTGGTACAACGGCAAGAAGTGGAAAGCGGGCCTCGTATTCGCGGCCGAGACAGGACTGGCCGCCTACGCTGTCTACCAGAACTGGCTGGCCGCCAACGAATCCGATCCGACGCTACGGTTCTACTACGAGGATCGTCGGAATTTGGCCCTGTGGTGGCTCGCAGGGATTGCGCTGTTCTCCGGCCTTGATGCCTACGTGGACGCGCACCTGGCGGGATTCGACGTGAGCGAAGACCTGTCCGTGCGAACGGAAACGGGATCGCGCTTCGGTGTTCGGGTGGAGCTGCGACTGGACGTGTTCCACTGAGGTGTGCCTGGGTGCGAAAGGACTCAGGGCGTGGTAACTCCATGGTTCTGCGATGGTGATGACCCTCCGCGCTTGAAAAACGCGAAGTCGAACACGGCTCGGGAAGACGATGGCGAACGTTGGCACGAAGCACGGCGTGGAACGAGGAACCTGGGGTTCTCGGATCGGCTTCCTGATGGCCGCGGCGGGCTCGGCCATCGGCCTGGGGAACATCTGGCGGTTCCCGTACGTGGCCGGGGAGAACGGCGGGGCAATCTTCGTGCTGATCTACATCGCCTGTGTGCTGTTGATCGGCGTGCCGGTGATGATCGCCGAGTTCACGATCGGACGCCGGACGCAGCGCAATCCCATCGGAGCGTTCGAAGCGCTCGCCCCCGGCTCGCCCTGGAAGCTGGTGGGAGTGCTGGGCGTCGTCACCGGCATTGGCATCCTGTCCTTCTACGCCGTGGTGGCCGGCTGGACGGTGGGCTACTTCTTCAAGACCCTGACGGGAGCGTTCAGCGGGCCGCTCATTGGGGAACAGTCCAAGGCGATCTTCGTCGGTTTCATCGGTAGCCCAGGTGTGGCGGTGCTGCTGTTGTTCCTGTTCATCGCGGCCACAATGTACGTGGTCGGCGGTGGGATCGCCGAGGGCATTGAAAAGTGGTCGAAAATCCTGATGCCGGTGCTCTTCGGGATTTTGGTTCTGCTGGCCTTGTACGCGGTCACGCTGGAAGGAGCTTCGAAGGGACTGGAATTCTACCTGAAACCCGATCCGAGCAAGATCACGCCGGGCACGTTCGCGAAAGCGCTGGGTCAGGCGCTGTTTTCGCTCAGCCTCGGCATGGGAACGATGATCACCTACGGCAGCTACCTGCCACGTCGCGAGCACCTGGCTGTGTCGGCGGGGTACGTCGCACTGTTCGACACGTTGATCGCGTTCCTGGCAGGTCTGGTCATTTTCCCCACGCTCTTCGCGATGGGGATGGATCCAGCGGGGGGCGCGGGATTGGTGTTCGTCGTGCTGCCCACGATCTTCGGCAAAATGCCGCTTGGGACGGTGTTCGGGACGCTCTTTTTCCTCCTCCTTTCCTTGGCTGCGCTGACGTCCACCATCTCGCTCCTGGAGGTGCCGGTGGCCTATTTGGTGGACGAGAAGGGATGGTCGCGGCGGCGGGCGGTTCTGTCCATGGGACTGCTGGCTTTCCTGCTCGGGATTCCCTCTGCTCTGTCCCAGGGCGCTGTTGGTGCGCTCACGGCTTTGCCCAAGCTCGGACTCGGGTTCCTGGATTTCATGAACGCGCTCTTCGGAAACTACTCGCTCAGCGTGGGTTCGCTCCTGATCGCCCTCTTCGTAGGGTACCGCTGGGGCGTGCGCAACGCGCTCAGCGAGATCGAGAGCGAGGGGAATCGCTTCCCGCTGGGCGGGGTGTGGTCAGTCCTGGTGCGCTTTGTGTGCCCAGTGGCGGTGGCGGTGATTCTCGGTTACATCCTCTTCACGGGCCAGTATTTCTGAGCTTCCTGTGATCCCGGGGGAAGATTCGGGTGGGTCCCAATCGGACTGGCAGTGTGAGCTGAATGCCGGGTTTGCGGCTTCGTAGCTGAGGAGGTTGGACGGTGACACGCGAAGAAGCGTACGAGCTGGCGAAGTCGAAATTTACCAACAGGAATCTGTTCAAGCACGTGCTGGCGGTAGAGGCGGTGATGCGCGGGCTGGCGCGCCACTTCGGTGAAGATGAGGAACGCTGGGGTCTAGCGGGTTTGTTGCACGATCTGGACTACGAGGAGACGAAGGACACCCCGGAGCGCCACACTCTGGTGACGGAGCAAATTCTGCGGGAACGCGGCATCGACGAGGACATCATCCACGCCATCAAGGCTCACAACAACCAGGCGCCTCGCCAGTCGTTGATGGACAAGGCCATGTACGCCTCGGACCCCGTGACCGGACTCATCGTTGCGGCTGCTCTGATGCATCCGAGCAAACGGCTGGCGGAAGTGGACGTGCCCTTTTTGTTACGGCGTTTCAAGGAAAAACGCTTCGCCGCGGGCGCCAACCGGGATCAGATTCGGTCCTGCGAAGAGTTCGGCCTCTCGCTGGAGGAATTCCTGGGAATTGCGTTGAAGTCCATGCAGGAGATCAGCGAGGAATTGGGGTTGTGACTCTGTTGTTGGGAGAGCGGAAAAAACGGCGACGCGGCTGGCTTCGCGGACTGGCTTTCATCAATGCGGGAATGATCGTTGCATGCGTGGTGCTGGGCGCGGTCGGCGCGCGGGCGCAGGAGCGATTTCCGGCGGAGGCGGCGTGGTGTGTTTTGGGCGTCTCGCGACGACTCCCTTTCGATAGGGTGGGCCCCAGGTCTCTGACGGGGCCAGTGGTGAACGTTGCTGCGTCTGTACAGTCCAGTGGCCTGCGGGCGACTGACAGTACCCGAGCTTCGCGCGGGACACTCACTCTCACGCCGCCGGATCCCTGGCTGAGTCGCGATAAGGGTGCGCATTTCGCGGCCAGTGCATTCCTCGCGTCGGTTGGCTACTACCTGGCCAGGCGGGAGCAGAACTGGCGCGACCGGCCATCGCAGGTATTCAGCGTGTCGCTGGCGCTGGCGTTCGGCGTGGGGAAGGAGCTGTGGGACCGGTTCAGCCGGAGGGGGCAGGCCAGCTTCCGGGACCTGGTGGCGGACATAGTTGGGGTTACGCTAGCGGTCAACTTGGTTCGTTTCCCGGACGGAAATGGCGGGGTCGGGAAACGCTAGGTTTGGAGACACCGTATCGAACCCAGTGACAAACCGAATGCAAAAGCTCCAAGTATCCAGGGGAGAAGACGATGCCGATGCACGCTGCGAGGAGAAGGCAGATACGAAGTATATTCGAGAAGTTCCTGCAGCGGCGCATAGCCGCCGTTAGCAAACTGCAACTCGAGGATCTAGACATCAACCCCTACCTCATACGGGTGTTGTCCCATGAACTTGGGTTGAACAACTCAAGGTCAATAGTGCAATGGCTTTTGGCACAAAGGATGGAGCGGGGCATGGTTACCTCATTCGGGCTGGCGCTCCAAGATGCCGCCAAAGTTTTTTCGGAGGGGACGGGTGTTGAAGGCGCGGATGTGATGGTTAGGAAGAAAGGAGTGCGGTACTATATTCAAGTCAAAAGCGGCCCCAACACCGTACCGAAGGATTTGGCCGCCCGCATAACGGATTTGCTTCGGTCGGCGCAAAAACGCAACGAAGGCTCTGCGGTGCTATACGGCATGTGCTATGGCAACAAGGACCAAGTGAGCAGTATAGTGAAAAAGTACGTTGGCGAAGCCGGCCATGTGAGGTGGCTTTCCGGGAGAGAGTTTTGGGAATTTGTCTCGGATGATCCCGAATGTTTCCACGAAATCTTCCAGATCGCAGCGGAGGTGGGTGAATCCTTCCGCGACCCGCATGGTCGGTCGTTGTCCCAAGTGATCGATCAAAAATTGGCCGAGCTAACCGCCGAATTTGAGGATCGGTACGGAAAAGGCGGCGATAGCATGTGGCACAAAATTCTGGAGGCCAATACCTAGTATGGCGAGGAAAGCAATTGAAGCTGGTTTGCCTGTTGAGCACCTCAATCCAATAGCAATGGCGGAGGGCAACTCCAAGAGGCCTATCTACCAGATGCACAAGTGGTGGGCCAGACGTCTCGGTAGCGTTTTCCGGATGGTGGTGCTAGCAAGTCTCTCGGAGGATGACACGTCGGAGGAGGATCTTTGGCTAAAATTCTTGACGGGCACCGACCTCGGAGGGGCGGTAGTCCTTGACCCATTTATGGGAGGCGGTACCACAGTAGTCGAGGCGCTACGCTTGGGTTGTAGAGTCGTGGGGTTAGATATCAATCCCGTGGCATGGTTCACCACGAAGAAGGAAATTGAACCCGTCGACATAGAAAAGCTGGACGAGGCTTTTCAGAAGCTTGAGGAGACGGCGGGAGGATACATTAGACAGTTCTACCGGACCAATTGTCCTTCTGGCCACGAAGCCGATGTGATGTACTATTTCTGGGTAAAGTTGGCTACTTGCCCAACCTGTGGTACGCCGGTAAGACTTTTCCCGAACTATGAGTTATCTAGAGGCGGTTCAGTTGACGTAGTTGTATGTCCCCATTGCCTCCAGGTTAATGAAATCCCAACTGGCTCGAGGGTTGTTGAATGCGTCGATTGCGGGTTTGTGTTTGATCCACGGAAAGGAGTGGTGGAAAGGGGCGTCTT
>CAYXFI010000338.1:0-4664 GCA_964464205.1 uncultured Cytophagia bacterium | reverse complement strand
CGATTCTTCATCGGTTTCTCTCCGCGACTGTTGCGGCTGCACGACGTTCAAGCGCGTACCACAGTATCAGCAGCCCGGCCCCGTTCAGGTAGAGAAACGTCGTCTTTGGCAGGGCTACCCAAATGCTGTCGAAATACCGGACGCCCGCGAGTGCGGCGAGCCCGAACAGGCTGAGGTACAGCAGGAAACCGTCGGCTGTGCGGTACCCATGCCAAGCCCCGCCGAACAACAGAAAAAGGGCGATCAAGCCAAAGTCGAAGGGCGTAACCAGGAAGTAGTCGGGGAGCAGCGAGCCCGCGAGTTCCTGTGGGATGGTCTCCGGAAATAGCAGGTAGAACCAGACGGCCACCGACGGCACAGCAAGGCCCATGAGCAGATTCTTCTGCAACTTGCCGCGACGTGCCGCTCGCAGCCAAAGCGCAACCGCGCCGAGGGAGAGTAGCAGATTAACCACCAGCAATGGTAGCCCGCCGCCGACCCTCCATCCTGGATTCGCCAGCACCGCCTTGGCCAAGCCGACACCCAGAGCGTGCAGACTGAGCACACCTGCGGAACCGAGCAGAAAGACGTACCCGATCCACCGGGAGGTTTCCAGGAGGTTCGCGTCTCCTTCGGCGAGGCTCAGGGAGACCCAGAGTACTCCCCAGAGGACGAGGGTGAAAGGCAGAAAGAGCTCAACCGGCGAAAAACGGGGTTTCGTGGCCAGACCCAACCACACGGGAAGCGCTACACTCAGTACGATCAGATTCAGTCGCGATCGGAGTTTGAAGGTCAGCGGGAACACGACCAGGAGAGCGAGCAATGGGAACCAGGGATTGAAGCGCTGTCCGTACAAGCCTGCGTTCACCATCCACGCCGATAGCAGGAGAGTGGCCACAATCAGCACGAGGCGGGAGTTGAGGAACCACGCCAGGCCGATACCGATGAGCCCCGAGATCAGAAACGCCCAGCTTGGACCGGAGGCTAGGCCAATCCCTTCCGACAGGGACAGGTAGGCGAATGCGAAAGACAGCAGGCCTACGACGCTCAGGACCGCGGTCCAATTCCCGGATTTGGACTCGGAGCGTGCGAAGGCGATCGCGTAGGCGGCGAGCATGACCGCCGATGCGATGGCGAATCTGGCTCCCCAGGGGAGAAGAGCCGGGCCGGCCAGGAATGTTTGCCACAGGGCAATGGCGAGAAGCCCCAGTCCCGTTCCGACCAGTGCCGCCGCCCGCGGGGCGGATCGCTTCGGTAGAGCAAGCGGCCCTTCGTAGCCCTCCGCCTGAAGGATGCGTCGTACATGTCGGGGCGAGAGGAGCCCTTTTTCGAGCCACCCCGACGCCCTTTCAACCAACCAAGAAACTGTCTCCGAACCGGCCATTTTGCCGCTCCGTTTTGCATCGGATCCGTGAGTTAAACGCACAGTCGTCGCGCTCGTTCGGAATGTGCTGCATGCCGGACTCGTGTCCTCCGGGGTGAGCGGTCGGTGCGAGAGTCCCGTCGCGCCGGGCCCGGGTCAGGATTGCGCGCCGCTGCGTGAGCCCCTGCGCTGGCGCCGGTCCATCACGAAGGCCAGGGCCCCGATGCCGCCGATCACTGCGGCGGCGATCAAGTTGGCGAGTTTGCCGTATCCACTCGGTGTGAAGAACGTGGCAACGACCAGCCAGACGCCGAAAACCGCCAGGAAAACCCCGATCGCGCCGACCGGGCCCATCGGAGGCTGTTTTGTTCCGGACATGCTCACTCCCGTCAGCCGAAAGTCCAGTAGAGCAAAGCCTGTATCAACACGACCAGCGTGGCCCACACCTTCAGGTTACGCCAGCCCTTGCGGTCCGGTGCTCCCTGGTACACGTAGCGCTTTGGCAGCAACCAGATCCAGACCACGACCACGAAGAAAAGCCCCATGACGATGGCCTTGACCTGGGCCATGCTCAAACCGGAGAGCCAGTCGAAATTCAGCATCGTTTACCCTACGCTCCGTTCGCTCTTTCCCGCAGGACGGCCTGCACTTCCTCGTCCGCCACCGTGAGCTGGTACACCAGACCGCGCAGCCGCTCTTCAGGATGGGGTTTGGTGAAGAACGTCACACCCACGGTCACGATCAGGGAAACCACGAACGACCACCACGAAATGTAGAGGAAAGGATCCGAGATGGTGAAGAGGCTCGATTTGAAGGCGTACAGTACGCCGGAGGTGGCTACGCCGACCAAGAGCCCACTCACGCCCGCGGCGGCGGTGGTTCGCTTCCAGAACATCCCGAGCAGCAAGATGGCAAGCGTTGGGCCCTGGATGAAAGACAGCAAGGTCTGCACGTACACGTACATTCCGGGGAATCTCTGGTTCAACGGTGCGGTGACGATGCCGATGATCAGGAGCACGAATGTGGCCACCCGTCCGGCGAACAGGTAATGGCGGTCGCTGCCTTTCCGGTAGATGAACCGCTGGTACACGTCCCGCGTCCAGAGGGTGGCCGCCGAATTAAGGGCCGAGTCCACGCTGCTCATCAGCGCCGCGAGAAAACCGGCGAAGACCAGGCCCGTCAACCCGGGCGGCAAGAGGTGGTGAATTAGCACGGGGAAAGCCTTGTCGCCATCGCCGATCTCGGGGAATAGAGCCAGAGCGATGAGGCCGGGCGTGACCACGAGCATGGGGATGAACAGCTTCAACAGCGATCCCCAGATCATGCTCGCCTTTGCGTGCCATTCGTCCTTGGCGCCCAGGGTGCGCTGGACGATGGTTTGGTTCCCGATCCAGTACGCGTTGGCAAGCACGAAAGTCAGTCCGAATAGAATGCCGGTCCAGGGGTAGGGGGTGTCGGTGTCGGTGGGTAGGAACATGTGGAAGTGGTGTTCGTACGCCGCGCCCAGGCTGTGGATCTTTTCGACCATGCCGGACCAGCCACCCACCTGGTGAAGTCCCAGAGCCAAAACGGCGAAACCGCCGACGTACATCACGACCAGCTGGATCACGTCGGTCATCACTACCGCCGAGAGACCGCCGGAAATCGTGTACACGCCCACGACCAGGGCCGTCACGATGATGGAGAAGAAGATGGGCCAGCCCATCAATGTGTTGAGCAACAAGGCGGAAGCCCAGAACAGGATCCCGAGATCGAGGGCGATGAACAGCACCCAAATTCCCGCTTCGAGGCTCCGCACGATGATGTTGTAGCGACGGCCCAAGTACTCGGGGATGGTGTACACCCCAGCGCGCCAGTAGTAGGGTACGAAGATGAAAGCGGCGATGAGCATCCCGGGGATGGTGCCGAGCCAATCAAAATTGGCCACCGCGATGCCGAACCGGTAGGCTTGTCCGGCCACACCGACGAAGTCTACGGCGCCGATGTCCGTGACCACAAGCGACATCCCGATGGCCCAGAAGGGCAGTGCGCGTCCGGCGAGGAAGTAGTCCTGCGAGGTGTGCACGTATTTGCGAAAGAACGCTCCGAGAATGAGCATTCCCGCCAGATAGAGAACGACGGTGACGGTGTCGATTCCGCTCAGTCCCATCAATCGCTCCGGTTGCGAGCCTACTACTCGAGTCCGGTACGCATTTGCCCCCGGCTCATTCTGCCATTCACCCCCGCCACCGTAAGATTTGGTATTTTCGCGAGTTGCATCGTCGGTACGTGCCCCACAGCCAAGGTTGCGGCCAATATAAGGAAATCGCAACCAAGGGTCAAGCATGATTCAGGCAGGGCTTCCCCCCATTTTTCACAACAGTACTCCAGTCCCCCGTCGGAATGAAACTCAGCGCTGGCCAGAATGGAACGCAGATGAACGCGGACACGCGCTGATGAACGCAGATTCCCTTCGACCTCTCCGAACGGCAAACGCAAGAGAGTCAGATGTCTGCGGACTTTGTACCGTTTCAAATCCCGACGACTTACGTCAAACAATGGAGGATTTTCGGTGGAATCTCTATGATTCAGGCTCCTGGGGGAGCTTTGAAGAGCCCTGGCAGGGGCGCCGGGAGATTTGAGCGGCTGCCCACTCGGGTTGAGTTGCGACGCAGTGGAGGGGTTTCGGCGCACGAGCTGACGCTCCGTTGAAGGGGTAACAGCGCAATCGACAGCAGTGTCCACAATCAGGCGCCCACGCGAACCTCCGGGTGCCTACGCGAACCGCGGCTGCTGGGGAGCGAAAGTGTCGCGCTTGAGACAAGCACGGTTGGAGAGGAATTCGCCTGGGGTCGACCTCCTTGAGGTGGTGGGCACCCGTCCTGGGGCACGCAGGTCGAACAAAACCAGGAGATTGCGATCGGGGGCATTGCTCCGCACAGCTACAGCGACAACAAGTGTTTTTCCCATCAGGGCTCTTCCCGCTCGGTGTGACAGCTACGCAGGTCGAACTGTCGCGCCGCTGGTTAGGGAGGACGCGCTCTCGCGCGTCCGGGGCGGCGAGCGTTTCGCGACGTGCCGGGCGAGGCTCGGCGGGAGGGACACGCTGCGGAGTGTCGGAATCATCCGGCAACCTGAGAGGGGATCGAGCTTGCCGACGTGTGATCGTACCAGAGCTGCGGCGCAGGTTACGGGATGCAGGCCGGGACGGGGTCGGGAGTATGCGGGGCGTCGGCGCGACGGTGCAGGCTGTGTTCAGGGCAGCGCGCTCCGGACCTCTTCACGATACGCCGCCGCGCGGAGCGGGGCGTAGGTCCGGCAGGAGCCGGACCCTCCACGGCGC
>CAYXFI010000337.1:0-4665 GCA_964464205.1 uncultured Cytophagia bacterium | reverse complement strand
GTGAATTGCTTAAAGGTAGCCCCTTAATCGTCCAATTCCAACTGAGGCAGAACACCTATGGTCATATGACCCAAACTAAGAGTAGACCGCAGATTTGTTGGCGCGGCGGGATGCGACTCCCGCCGCGCTGTCTTCTGGTTGTGTGTGCTGCATTTCCGCGCGAGCCGGCGGGAGGGACAGAGCAGGCGAACGAGACGAGGCGGCCAGCGTCGGGCAAGAAGGTTGCGCGCGCTCCACCCGTCCGCGGGCGGTTGTCGTGTCGCGTTTTCTTTCGTCGCACGGCTTGGCGTGCGGAACGGCTCCTGGCGTCGTGGGAGAGGGACGCGACTGTGTGGCCGCCGGGAAGAGGGAGCTGCTTGCACCTCGGACCCGCCGGAACGCGGCGAATTCTGAATCTCGCGGCATTTGTGCCATCGTACGAATGTTGTCCTCCTCGCGCAACTGGCGTGCGGGCGGCGGGTGGCTTGCTACGACTGCAGGATGTGCTTTGAACAGCGCAGTTGATGCGTTCGGCGATTTCCCTTCGTGAAGCAAAACGGCGTGGCGTCGGAGGGGTCATGCGAGTGACTCAGCGGGTTCTGGCGATCGCTGCGGGGTTGTTCCTCATCGCCAATCTGCGGGTGGCGGTCGCTGGAACGACGGGAAAAATCGCGGGTCGGGTTCTTGACGCTCAGACGGGTGAGCCTTTGCCCGGAGTCAACGTGATCATCGAGCACACGACCATGGGCGCGGCCACCGACGAGAGTGGCGAATACTTCATCATCAACGTGCCACCGGGCACGTACTCGGTGGTCGCCCGGATGATTGGCTACGTACCTCAGCGCTACGAGAACGTGCGCGTCAGCGTGGACCTCACCACTCAGCTCGACTTTCGTCTGGAGCCCACGGTGGTGCAGGTCGAGAAGCCGGTCGTGGTGGTGGCGCAGCGGGTGATCCAGAAAGATTTGACCTCTTCTGAGGTGTCGATCAGCGGCGAGAAGATCGAGGAGCTGCCCGTCCGCAGCGTGACGGAGATCCTCGACCTGCAGGCGGGCGTGGTGCGCGACGCGTCGGGTGAGCTGCACATCCGCGGTGGGCGAACCAACGAGATCATCTATCTGGTGGACGGCGTGCAGGTGATCAATCCCCTCGACCGCCGTTCGGGCATCAGCATCGACGACCAGGCCATCGAAGAGCTCAAGGTCATCACGGGGACCTTCAACGCCGAGTACGGGCAGGCGCTCTCGGGCGTGGTGAACATCGTGACGAAGAAGGGAACGGACCGATTCACCGTCAACGCCCGAGCCTATTTCGGCGACTACTTCAGCCTGGACGACGACCTCTACTACGTGATGGACAACACCGAGTGGGCGCTGGCTGCCGCCCGTTCGCTCAACACCAAGAGCCGGATTCTTCGCTACGACCTGTCCCCGTACCTGAAAGGCTCCGGTCGGAACCTCGACCGCGTCTTGAGGGAGAAACCCTGGCTCAAGCGGAAACCCTACCTCAGATCCTACAATCCCCTCGAGAACCGCGATTTTCAGGTGAATCTCTCGGGCCCCGTTCCCGGCACGCGGAAAAGAGTCAGCTATTTCATTTCGGCCCGCTACCAGTACAGTCCAGGGTATTCGTACGGGAAACGCTACTTCATGCCCTGGGGCTTTCAGTCGCCCGTCTCGGACACGGTTCACACCTTCTCGAGCGCGGACTACGCCATCGTACCGCTGAGCTGGTACGAGGGTCTCTCGACCCAGTCCAAAGTGTACGTCAAAGTGACCAACAACTTCGACCTGAGCTACGGCATCTACTACAATCACGACGTGAGCTACAATTGCCCCTACCGTTTCAAGTACGTTCCGGACGCGGGCCGGTACTACTACACCGATCGCAGCCTGCACATCGTTTCGGGCACGTACGTGTTTTCTCCCAGGACCTTCCTGGACTTCAAATTGAGCTACTACAACAACGACCACCGGAATTACCTGTACGAGGATCCCTACGACTACCGGTACGTCCCCACGAAGCCGGGCGATTTTGAGCAGTACGCGTTTCGACCGTCCCGGGAGGAGGACGTAGCGGTTTCCAGCCAGGCCAACGATTTTGCGTACTGGGGAAATGATCCCGGTCGAGCCACCACGAACACCCGGTACCGTTCATTCAAAGTCGACGTTACCTCGCAGGTCACCAAGCGTCACCTCGTGAAGTTCGGCGTCTCCGGTCGTTTCCATGAGCTGACCAACGACTACTACACCCTTCAGTTTTCCCAGGCCACCTACCGGCCGATCGTACCGGACGTGATTTCGCCGTTCCGCACGCGCTACAGCGCCAAACCCAGGGAGTTTGCCGCTTACATTCAGGACAAGATCGAGTTCCGGGAGCTGATCATCAACGTCGGCCTGCGCTACGACTACTTCGAGTCCGACGGACGACTGCTGCGCGACCCGATGGACCCGCAGGTGTACTCCCCGTTCAAGCTGGACCACATTTACAAGAACTACTCGCCGACCACCCCGGACAGCGAACTGGTTCCCTACACCGTCGAAGAACGCCTCAAGTTCTGGTACCGGAAGCCCGGGCCGAAGTGGCAATTGAGCCCTCGTTTCGGTCTGTCTTTTCCGATCACGGCGACCGGCGTGATCCACTTCTCGTACGGCCACTTTTTCCAGAACCCGGAGTTCCGCTACCTCTACCAGAATCCGAACTTCTGGATCACCGGGGCCGGGGCCGAGAATCTGGTGGGCAACGCCGATCTTAAGCCGGAACGCACGGTGATGTACGAAATCGGGGTGCAACAGCAACTGTCCCAGGGGTTGTACCTCCACCTCACGGGATTCTACCGCGACATTCGAGACTGGGTGGGCACCGGCTACCCGACGGACACCTACCGCGGCATCACCTACTACCGCTTCGTGAACCGCGACCACGCGCGGGCGAAGGGGATTACGCTTTCGGCCGCCTACAATCGGCCGTGGCTATCCGTTACACTGGACTACAGCTACATGATCGCCAAAGGCACGTCCTCGGATCCGCGCGACGCGTACAACGATCTGCTGAGCAACCGGGCTCCGCGCATTCAGCTCGTCAATCTGGACTGGGACCGGCGGCATTCGATCGACGTGGTGGCCACGTACCGCAGAGGACCTTGGACGGTCACCGTGCTCGGCTCGGTGAACTCCGGGCTTCCCTACACCCCCGAGTTCATTCGTGGCGAAGTGGCGGGCGCCGGAGCGTACGTGGGACTTCGCGAGAACAGCGAGCGGATGCCGACTGCTTACAACGTGGATTTGCGAGTGGCTCGAACGTTCCGGCTGGGCCCCGTGAGGATGCTGGCCTTCCTCAACTTCCGCAACCTGTTTGACATTCGGAACGCGCAGAGCGTGTACCCCGACACGGGTCGGCCGGATTTCACCCTGCAGAGCTACATGCACAGAGATCGACTGCTGGAGATCGCCAGCATCGACGAGTACTACGCTCGGCCGGGGATGTTTTCACCCCCGCGGTTCATCCAGCTCGGACTGGAAATCAATTACGGGGAATGAAGGATGACACTGTGGCGTGGTCGAGACGGATGTCTTTGGGCGACGGGGCTCGCGCTCGCTCTTGTCAGCTTTTGCCTGGTCGGCGGCGCGGCGGGCCAGTCCGTCAGCGGGGTGGGCACGACGGCAGCCCCGTTCCTGAAGATCGGCGTGGGGGGTAGGGCCCTTGGGATGGGTGAAGCCTACGTCACTCTTGCCGAGGACATCACGGGCCTGTACTGGAATCCAGCGGGCACGGCCAATCTGGAAGGCCTTCAGGTCCTGCTGAATCACTACGACTACATCGCCGACCTGTACTACGATTTCGCCGGGGTGGCTTTGCCTTTCCCGAATGTCGGCACATTCGGCGCTTTCTTCTCCTACCTGGGGATGCCCGACATCGAGCGTACGACGGTGCTGTCGCCGGAAGGGAATGGGGAGCGTGTGTCCGCCTACTCGTTTGCCGTTGGGCTGAGCTACGCCCGTGCGTTGACCGACCGGTTCTCGATCGGCGGGAGCGCCAAGTTTGTGAAAGAGAACATCTGGCATTCCAGCGCCACGGGTTTCGCCTTCGACGTGGGCGTGCTCTACCGAGCGTTCTTCCGCAACGTACGAATCGGCATGTGCATTGCCAATTTCGGCGCCGACATGCGGATGTCCGGCCGCGACATGCTGGTGCAGCACGACATCTCCGAGCCGATCGCCGGCAACAACGAAAACATCAACGCTCACCTCGACACGGATCCCTTCCCGCTGCCCATCCTGTTCCGCGTGGGGATCTCCGCCGACCTCGGCCGCGACTTTCTCGGTCTCCAGCAATGGAGCTGGATCGTGGCGGTGAACGCGGTCCATCCTAGCGACAATCGGGAGTTCGTGAATGTGGGCACGGAAGTGACGCTGCGCGATCTGGTGGCACTGCGGGCTGGCTACCGGGAGCTTTTCCTGGAGGGCCGCGAAGGGGGCCTGACTTTCGGCGCGGGATTTCGCCTCAGGTTGCCGCGAGGCGCGTTGCGGGTAGACTACGCCGTCGTGGACTACGGCCGACTCGACAGGCAGAACAAATTCTCGTTGATCTTCGAGTTCTGAGCTTTCCCCGCCGGGGAAAGCTCCTCACGGAACTGTGCGAGAAAATCGGGGAAACCAGATGTTGGGAATTCTGCGATCCGATGGG
>CAYXFI010000336.1:0-4674 GCA_964464205.1 uncultured Cytophagia bacterium | reverse complement strand
AGGCGGTCTCTTTACGACCGAGCATGCCCCGAATGCGACCCGTCCTCAACTCACCTAGAAACTGACGTAGCAAAACAACGATGGGGGAAAGGAGTCTGCGTCCCTTCGCCTCCACGTCCAGGCCGAACTGGGTCCCAAACGGCAGGCGATCCAAGTCCGATTCTCCCGGAGGAGACCTTCAACCACGGGCCGGGTTCACAGCTTGACAATCAGTGGCACAACCGCTATATTTGCCACGGTGGAAGTGATCGATGTGGGTCCACGCGAGCAGGGGAGGAACATGAGAGCGAGCAGGGTTCTTCGCCTCGGGGTGCTGCTGACGATTGCCCTCGCGGGATGCGGCAAGAAAGCCCCCCAATTTGGCTTCACTATTCAGGACCACGATCTTTCCGTCACCCTCGTTCCCGCCGAGCACCGCCTCGATGCCATCGACCGGCTCACGGTCCAGTTCAAATCCAAAAAGACGATCCGCTTTTTGATCAACGAGAACTTGGAGGTACGAAGCGTCCGTGCGGGGGGACAGAATTGCGACTTCCACGTGGAGCGCGAGTTCGACCCCGAATCTGTCCTACCCGCGCCGTTTCGTGAGGACACCGCCTGGGTGGAGAGAGCCGCGCTGGTGACGGTCGCGCTACCCCAATTGGACAAGAAAGCGAACAAACTGGAGGTCGAGTACCGCGGGGTGATCTTCGATTCCACCGCCGGTGCCGAGTTTTCACACGGGTACATGACGGCGCAGACGAGCGGTATCATCTCGGTGAGGGGCGTGTATCTGGCGCCGTCGAGTCTGTGGTATCCGACGGTGCCGGGTGAGCTGAGCGCTGTACGGGTTTCCGCACGCACCCCCAGCCCCTACGAAGTCGTTGGCCAAGGGGCATTGCGTCGGAAGCCGCTTGCGAACGGCTGGATCCAGACGATCTGGGACGAGAGGCAGCCGCAAGAGGGCATCTACTTGGCGGCTGGCAAGTGGCGCATCACCCAGCTCCCGGTGGGACCCTACTCGGTGATGACGTATTTCAACTCGGGTAGTCCGGACGTGGTGAACCTGGAGAGGACCTACCTGCGGGCGTGCACTCGGTACCTGGCGTTGTACGAACGGCTGCTTGGACCCTATCCCTACGCCAAGTTCGCCGTTGTGGAGAATTTCTACCCCACCGGCTACGGCATGCCGTCGTTCACTCTATTGGGTAGCAGGGTGATCCGCTTGCCCTTCATCACCCGGATTTCGCTCGGTCACGAGATTTGCCACAACTGGTGGGGCAATTCGGTGTACGTGAGGCCTGGCTCCGGCAACTGGTGCGAAGGCCTCACTACGTACTGCGCGGACTACTACTACGAGGAACAACGGGGTGAGGACGAGGCCGCGCACTACCGGATGGGCATCAACCGGGATTTCCTCTCGTACGTCACTCCGGAGAACGATTTTCCGCTGCGGCAATTCCGGGAGCGTACGGACCCCGCGTCGCGGGCCATCGGCTACGGCAAAGCGGCCATGGTATTCCATCAGCTTCGCCTTCTGGTCGGCGACAGCAAATTCTGGAACGCGCTCCGCAACGTCTACCGTGACTACCGTTTTCGGTACGCCGGCTGGGACGATTTCCAGCGTGTGTTCGAAGAGTTCTACGGCGAGGAGCTCGACTGGTTTTTCCGCCAGTGGCTGGATCGAACCGGTGCGCCAGCGCTCAGGATTGCATCGGTGCGCAAGTCCCAGGAGGGCGACCGGTACCGAATTACTGTGGCGGTGGAGCAGGACGCAGAGGAGCTCTACAGGGTGCTCGTGCCCGTCCGTGTGCGCACCACGGCGGGCAGCGAAGAGACCCTTCTGGACCTAACGTCCGAAGTCGACAGCACGGTGATTGAAGTCGTGAACAAGCCGGTCCTGGCGGAAGTGGACCCGGCCTTCGACGTGTTCCGTCGTTTGTTACCCGGGGAGTTCCCGTCCGCTCTGAGTCAGGTTCTGGGCGAAAGGGAGCCAGTATTCGTGCTACCGCCGCTCACGAATGACTCGCTGGCAGCGGCCTACCGCGAGCTCGCGGAGGCGATCGATCGTTCTGGGACCGGGCGTGTGGTGGCGAGCTCCGGAAAGTCGGAACTGGAGAACGTCTCCTTTGTGCTGTTCGACAATCCCCAGCAGGCGGAGATCTGGGACGACTTGCGCCAGAAACTCCCACCCGAGGTCCAGTTGAGCGGCACGAGCGTGATTCTGAACGGAACGGAATACAGCCTCTCCGTGCCCGGACTGGTCGTCGTGCTGGTGGTGCCCAGTCCGTACAACGATGCGAAAGCGGCCGCGGTGATCTGGGGAGGTAGTCCGGAGGCCGTGCGAGCCGTCGCGTCTCGTCTCACGCACTACGGCAAGTACAGCTACCTGGTCTTTGAGCGGGGACGCAGCATCGCCAGGGGAGAGTGGAAGGTCACGTCTTCGCCGATGTCAGTGCGGCTGTAGGGGAAATGCGAGATTGGTAGGGGCGGCGCATGTGCGCCGGGTGTGATCCCACCCAGGGGGCACGTCAGCGGGGAGGAAAAGGGACGGCCTACTGCCGTCCTCAAGATTGGTTTTGCGTTTCTGGATGACTTGAACGGCCCCTTGCAGAAGCGCAGAGCCGTAGAGAGGAAACCCCGGAGGGACGAGCTCCGCCCGGCCGGGAAACTCAGCAACGGAGCTGGCAAACCACTACAGTGAGCCCTTCCATGACGAAAATCTCCAGTTTCCTGGCAGCGCTGTTCGTAGCTGCCTCGTCCGCTTTCGGTCAGATCGTGCCGATGGGGGAACTTCACCGGAACAATGCTGACGGAACTCCCGCAGCTCCCTTCGGCGTGGGCACTGTCGTCACCGTATCGGGGGTGGTCACGGTCGGCACGGGGGTGCTGGCAAGTTCTCACGTGGAGATCTACCTGCAGGATTCCACCGGGGCCATTTGCGTGTACGCACCGGGGATGCCGTGGCAGGTAGAAACGGGCGACAGTATTACGGTCACCGGGCCGATCGGTCAGTTCCGGGGACTGACGGAGATCAAAGAGCCCACCGGGGTTGTCGTCCATGGTAGAGCGCGTGTCTTTCCCGAGCCGCTCGACCTGACCTGCCGTGACGTGGCCAACAGTTTTCTCGGGGACTATTCCGAGCCCAACGAAAGCCGGTTGATTCGGCTGCGGGGGGTCAGGTTCCGTTCCACTGGTTCGAACACCGGGGTCCTGCTGGACAGCACCGGGGCCTGCATCATCTACCTTGATCCGGACGCTGGGGTGACGATGCCCCAAGGGCTGCTGGACGTAGTGGGCATCCTCAAGCAGTACGACCCCGAAGCTCCCTACGACAGCGGATACGAGATCGTGCCGCGCTTCCCACGGGATGTGCGTCCTCACGGGGGCCCGTTGATCTACGACGGACCGCGAGAGGCGGAGATCGGGCCGACCTCGGTCACTGTCACCTGGAAGACGGATGTTCCCTCCCTCGGAGCTTTTGAGTTCGGCCGCACGGAGGAGTACGAGCTGGGACGGGTGGAGGAAGGAGGCGGACCCACGACCGAACACCGGATCACCCTCACAGGGCTCACACCGGCCACCACTTACCACGGCCGTGCCGTTGCTTCGGATGCTACAGGGTCATCGCTCAGCGATGACCTTGTTTTTTGTACGGCGTCGCCGGAGGAGTCGACCGGCCGCATCCTGGTGTACTTCAACCAGAGCGTGGACACGTCCCTTGCGTACCAGCGAAAGGCTTTGGGGAACGTGAACCTGCGCAACGTGCTGGTGCAGCGGATCAGCCAGGCACGATACTCCGTGGATGCCTGCTTCTTCGCTCTCACCGACGATTTCGTGAGCGACGCGCTCATCACTGCCCATCACCGGGGTGTGAAGGTTCGTGTGATCGTGGAGCACGACAATTGGAGCCCGGCGATCCACTCGCTCCGGAACGAGCGGATCCCGGTAATTGACGACACCTTCGGCGACAATACCGGCCAGGGGCAAATGCACAACAAGTTCGTAGTCATCGACGCTCGCGACCGCAGCAGCGCAGCCGACGACTGGGTGTGGACCGGGAGCTACAACGCTACCGTCGCTGGGGCCACGCAGAATGCCGAGAACGTGATCTTGATCCAAGACCAGGCTCTAGCCCTTGCGTACACCCGGGAATTCGAAGAGATGTGGGGCGACACAAGCGAGGTCCCGAATGCGGCGCGTTCCCGGTTCGGTGCGGCCAAACGGGACAACACCCCGCACCGCTTCAACGTCAGCGGCGTGTGGGTGGAGGTGTACTTTTCGCCTTCGGACCGAGTCACTTCCCATCTGATCGAAGCGATCCAGTCGGCGGATGCGTCGGCGCTGTTTTGCATCTACTCGTTCACCCGCGACGACGTCTCGCTGGCGTTTCGGCGGGAGTGGGAGAACGAAGGCGTGCTGGTGGCGGGCGTGTTCGAGAATGAGAACGTGGACCAGCCGGGGTCGGAATGGCCGCGGATGTCGGGGAGTGGGCCCAATGCTTGGCTGCATCCGGCGGATGTGCATCTCGACTTGCCATCTCGCCTGCTGCACCACAAGTACCTGCTGGTTGATGTGCCTCCGGTGAGTCCCCCTCAGGATCTGGATCCGCTGCTGGTGACCGGTTCGCACAACTGGACCACAGCGGCGGAGACAGCGAACGACGAAAACCTGGTGATCGTGCACGACGCGGGG
>CAYXFI010000335.1:0-4678 GCA_964464205.1 uncultured Cytophagia bacterium | reverse complement strand
CCCTGCCTCATCTTCCTTCACCTCCAGACACAATTTTTCCTCGTACCCCCGGAGGCGGCGAAGCTTCTGCTTCTTGATGGCGATGGCCAACACCGCATCGATGTAACGCAGGACGTACTCGGTGCGAAGCTCTTCGCCGAGCTTCGCTTCGAGGCCACCGAACCCGGGCACGCTACTCTCCCTCACCTCGAGCCGTTTCCTGAATGCAGCTTCGTTTTCTGCAATCTTGAGGATCTTACGCAACCACGTCAGGAGATCCACATCCTCCACACGGGCGCGCCGGAATTGTGCGCGCGCCGTTTGACGGCCTTCAATCCCTTCCAGCAGCTCCTCAATCGTTTTGATTTTCTGCGCTGAGGGCCTGTCCGACGACAGCACGCGCCGAATGGCCAGGCGCAGGCGCGAGAGCTGACTGGCAGTGGGCATGCCTTTCAAAGTGGGTTCCAAATCCTGCGCGCGTCTCACGAGCAAACCGTCGAGACGGGAGCGCAGAATCCGTCGCAGCATGTGCCCGGCCAGCGAGCCCGCCGCGGTATTTTCCTGAATAGTCGGTATCTTAGCCGCGTGTGTCGCGGGCGAGAGGACATCGAGTCTGAAACTCCGCTGCCAGTTGATGGCCACGCGGCCGAACCCATCCAGACGGCGCTCCCCGATGCCTTCCGATTTGAGTCTGTCGAAATCCCGGCCGGCTCGAACCTGAAAAACAAACACGCTCCCCTTCTCGACCGCCCAGGTCTGAGGCAGAGGCAAACCCCACTTACGATTGAAACCGCCCACTGTCACCGGACGAAAATACGCTTTCCGCAGCTCCCAGGAGCCACCGGCCACGTTCTCGATGGCCCGCCCCACCGTCTCGCCATCCGGTCGGAGTTGACCCTTCTCGTCCCGCACGATGGCGTCGCTCAGAAGGGTGACCACGACTCTCTTATCCCCCGCCCCATGGCCGGTTTCCTGGAGGTCGTTCGCCCATTCTTCCTCCTCTTCGCCCCACCCCTTTTCCTCCGCTTCTTGCTCCGCCTCTTTCCAATCGCCCTCTACGATTTGTACATCGAAGATCTCAATTTTCCCATAGCCCGCCGTGCGAGCCCCGCCGATCCAGTGGACGCCTTCCAGCAACGGCTTTATCTCATTCGCGGCCTTCTTATCCTGGCAAAGAACAGCGCCGGCCAAGGACTGCCCCGCGGCAAGCGATTCGTAGCGAAACAGGGCGCCGGGAACCTCGCCTTCTTCCGCGTCATTTCGCTCCACCGGTCGGCCGTGCCGCCGAGAGCGATAGGTGTGCACAGCCAGCCAGCCGTCCGGGGAAACCAGCTCAACCTTGGACCCGGACCCGCGCAGCGTGCAGAAGGGTTGGGAGACCCGCCTCCAGGTTTTTTCGGGGTCGGCCTCTTGGATGGCAAAATCAAAGACCGGCGCAATTTCGCCAGCGTATTTCTCCTGGTGCAAGGACAAGGGAGTTGGTAAGGCCCGGTTTCCACGGCTGTCTGTAGGGTATGCGTTGAGGTAACGGGTGGAACCGTCGAAAAACAGTCGCCGCTGGTTGTTTTGATTTGCCGGATTTAGTGTGCCGTTCTCCCGTACGAAACGAGCGATCAGCGCACCGCGGATGGCACTGCCCGGGATGTAGTTCAGACCGACCGCGCTGTTGGGGTCACCCTTCAGCGATGTGATCAGGACGGGCTCAAGCAACTCCACTGTGTACGTCAGCACGACCATTGTCTTACCTCGTGCAAAGATTTTTGAAAACCTCAAACCACTTCTCTGTAACATCAGCATCATTCTCAAACAGCCGCATCTGAAGCCGTCCCCGACCACGGGTACGCCCGAGGCCACCGCGGCGCGCGGCGAACGCGCAGGCCGCCAGCAGAGCGAGGGCTTCATCCTGGGTGGGGGCTGCGGGTCCTGTGGAGGTACCGGCCCCACCCGGGTTCGTTCCACTCGTGTCGGCAAAGGGCCGTGTGAAATCCAGATCGGCCTCGAAGGAGGTTCCCCGCAGCACGACGCGTGTGGCCCGTAAGCTGCCCTCCTCGGGGGCGCCGGTGTCGGAGTCCACGGATGTCTGTCGACGAATGGCGGTGAGCGAGTCCAGGATTTCCTCCGGACGCAGCTTTCCCATGCTCACCGCTTCAGCCACCGCCTCCCGAAGCTCGTGGGGGAGAAGCGCCGGCCCCACGTGCAAAGCGCCTTGGTCGATTTCCTCGCTTCCGGGAGAGCCGAAAAGAAACCCCGCCGCACGCTCGAAGGTGTGCAGCGCCGCATTTGAATTTGCCCGATCGAGGCTGTACAGAATATTCGAGCACTCCTCCACCAGCAATCCTTTAAGAACCCGACCCCGGATGAAGGGCAAACCCGTGGCGGGGTCGTGCTCCACCTCCTGGTCGACCACGCCGGGCAGAGCTTCGCCGCGCGCAAACGTCGCGTCGCTTTCCAGAGTCACGCGCAATCTCCAGCTCATGGCTCGTTCCTCCGGGCTACTCCGACCAAACCGTTTGTCCCCACACGCGTGGCCCGTGCACGGCGAGGCCTCTTTCCGATGTTCAGCGCAATGGCTCGCGACCAGCAAGTCGCTCCCCCGACGACTGGGCAAAGGGTGCAAGGGGAGCTCTGGCTTCCGATCAACGACGCGGGCCCCGCCCAGAATCCGGCCGCCACGCGCAGGCCATCACACCAGCCGAACAGACAATGTAGGAGGAAGCTCCAGCTTCCGATCCATCCATCCCCGGCTCGGCGCGCCCTTGGGGGTCCGTCACAGCGAAACATACCAGTCCACCAGCTCGAGCGCGTCGTAGTAGCCGCATTCTCCACCTTGCCAGCCTTCTCTTGGCCAACCGGTGTAGTCGGGGAATATGTCCGGAAGCAGCCTGCCTTCGTTGTACAGGTGGCGAAACTGCTTCACGGTCTCCTCGCCACCCCTCAGCGCCTCGATGAGGGCCTTCATTTTGTTCCGCCGCCCAAACCACTCCTCGGCACGGAACTCATCGATTCCCTTTCTCACCGTGGACCAGTCCCGGGCATCGTGGATCCGGCCGTCGCCCAGCGACACCGGGCGCAACTCAAGGCGCCCCCTGTTTCCGTTCTTAAGAGAGACCCGGAAATGTCTCTCCCGAATCTCCCCAATGCTGCCCAGCAACCCCGCTTGGGCGAAATGCCAGTCCAGGCAAGGCAGTTCTTGCTCTTCCTGTTTTCCCAGGCTTCTGCTCTTCAGCTCGTGCCGGAATTTCTTGGCGGAATGGCAGAGCTGCTCGGCCAGGCTGTAGGCCCGGGCGAAGGGGTAGTGGGCTTTGACGATCGCTACGCCGCCGGAAGCCGTCACGGTCCTGCCGCCGAACGCATTTTTCTTCGCCTGCGCGGCTTCCTTGAATGCCTTCATGAACTTGATCAGAAGGGCGAGGCCAAGGCGCCCGTCGCTGACGAAGGTGAAATCGTCGCCGCCGAAAATGAGAGGACGAAAGGGCAGGAACCAGCGGTCCTTCTTTTTCTGCACCGGAACAAGTTCTACTTCCGTCACCAATTCCCCGTTGGCCTCCTCCCGGATCACACAATTGCCGCTTTTTCCCACCTTAATGCGGTCCAAAAGCGCTTCGAGAGTGGCGCTGAAGGCTTCCTGCCCAGACTGTGAAAGGGCACCGGAAAGGGCCCGCAGTTTGTCAACGTACTCTCGGTTGCTCTTGGCTTGTTCCCCGACCACTTGGATCGTTTCGCCCATTGAGTCCCCGTCGGCATGACCCACGGCGATATAGCTGAACTCCCCGCGGGCCCGGCCTAGATTGTCGAATTCCCGGGGAAACAAGTATTCCTTGGGGAGGGGCACCTCGCGCTTCAGACGGTCTTCCGCCATGTCCGCAGCGGCGTCCTTGGCGGCTACCTCCGCCGACGCGGGCTGCTTTGTTCCGTCCGGCAGGTCCACCCAATCCGTAGCCGGCAAGCCGGTAGAGCCGCAGGGCATGGTGACGCCTAACCCCAGGAGCGGAACCGAGCGCTCCGGCTGTTGCTTCATGCGCTCTAACTTCTCGAATGCAGCTTTCACAGCATTCCGCAGCCAACAGTTGGGATCATCCCATTCGAATTTCTGGGTCGCGGCCAGTAGGCGAAGGCCGGGGGCTTGCTCCAGTGCACGTTTCGAGAGCGCGGTCGTGAAATCGCGCGCCAGATCCTCACTGCGGAACAGCACCAGGAAATTTCCGCCGCCGGCGTAGACGACCTCGGCGTCCAATTGCTGGTTCTGTTCGATTTTCTCGTTGGGGTCAATCGAGTAGGAGTTGCCGCTGCCCTTTACATTGTGGCTGATCTGCGACTCTTTCAGGACCTCGAATGGCCAACGTTCTGTGGCAGCCCAGACCAGATAGGACGCCCCGATGTTCTCCCGCAGGCGGTTGCTGCCAAAGACGTACGACTGAATCTTGACGGCTTCGACGACGGTCACGTACATCGCCATCCACTCCCTCACGGTTCACCAATCTGCGATTGCACCCACGCGTCGATCTCATCTGGAAGATCTTGGAAATGCGGACAACCGAACACGGCAACCTTGCCCGGTCCCGCGAGTTGTTGTCGCATTTCCTGCTCAAGTCCAGCCGGATCATCCGTACAGCAGACCAGCGCCACCCGAGCCTCCTCGCCGCCCAGTTGCTGGGCCCGTACACTCGCCTCGAACAGTTTCAGTTTCTGACGGCCGCGG
>CAYXFI010000334.1:0-4679 GCA_964464205.1 uncultured Cytophagia bacterium | reverse complement strand
GTGCTGGCCACCGGCTCGGAACCGGCTCAGGTGCCGATTCCCGGGCTCGAGAAGTGGCTCTGGGCCGAGGTGCTGCTGGAAGAGAATCTGTTCGAGCACAGCAAGGCGCTGATCATCGGCGGGGGACTCATCGGGGTGGAGATCGCTCACAAGCTTCTGAAGCGGAACAATCGCGTTGTGATCGTGGAAATGCTCTCCGAGATCGCCCGCGGCATGGAGATGATTGAAAGGGCCCTGACCCTCAAATCCTTCCGAGAAAATCCGAACATCGAGATCTACACGGATACGAAAGTGACCCGCGTCGAAGGCCGGAAAGTGTACCTGGAGGGCAAAGGGCCCGACGTCATCGATGGCGTGGACTACGTCATCCTGACCACCGGGATGAAGAGCTACAACCCGTTGGAGGAGAAGCTGCAGGGCAAAATCCCGGTGTACGTGGTGGGCGACGCCAAGCAGGTGGGCAAAGCCCGCGACGCCATTCGGGACGCATTCGTCACGGTGAGAGAACTGTAGCCCTCGGTCCCGACAGCGGTCGTGGCTTCAAGCGCCGTTCCTTCGAGCGGCGCTTTCTTACTTGGGGACTGCCCAGGCGTGGAGCGACGGCTCCCACTCCCGTGGAACGAGCTACCGGCCCTCCGGAATCAAGCGCCGACAAACCTCTCGCACGGGCGGCGCAAGGCCAAGGCACCCCATATGGCTCCGCCCAAACGCTCTTCGGGCAGAGATCGTTGAGTCAAAGAGACACGCAAAGCATGTGGTCGAGCATCAAAGCTCGCTGCAAACAGGCACAAGTAACGGGACAACCGTTGACTTAACCCGGTCGAAGCAGTGCGAAAGCCCGCACAATCGGGAATGGCAAACGGAAGACAGCATCACCCCTCTTCCCCTGAGAGAGTCTCATCAGAAGGATACTGACCCAGGGCCGCCCGACCGACGCAGCTCCACATCTCGAGGGCTGCGAGGTCCGAATCCCCGTCTGCCGGAAATGCCGCGTCCGACTTCCGCAGCAGCAAGAGATCGATCAGGTAGGAGACGAGCTGGGCGTCCCGCTCGTCTCTGGTCTCTCTGTACTGGCTCGGGTCCCGGTTCACCAACGCCTCAACCATCCGCCAGCTCTCTCCTTCCCTCGCGAACCTGACAACGTAAATGCAGTAGCCAGTCCAGCTCCGGTGAAAGTACAGGTGGTCATCCTCCCAGTAGATGAACCACTTGTCTTCCATGACCGCCGGGAGGTAGCCCCTCCGAATATGCTGCATCTCGTCCAGCGTGAATGGGCGATCGAGCGGGACCACAGAATGCAGTTCGGGAAGCGGCTCCGTATGCCAGTCGCCTTGACGCGCAATTCTCATGGTGTCCTCCAAACCGTGAGATGCTATCTCAGCACCGGGACGGGGACGCGCACAGTCAGATGCGCACGACCTCGTGACGTATCTACGACGAAGTATCCCCGCGCTCGCGAGTACTTTCGGGCTTTCTCGGCGCAATCGGGATAGCGCGAGCGAGAGAGTCCCGCAAACCGAAGGGCTCGAAAACGCGTTTGACGCACCCTTTGAGAACGACCGGAAAGACAGGTCAAAACCGCCTCGACGCAGAGCCTGGTCCAGAGGAAGTGGAAAGCCACGTTTCGCCGAGCGACGGTCTACCTCAAGCCAAGATACCCTATTGATGTAGGCACCGCGCGTTCGGGACTTCCGCGCTTGCGGACCGCTTCAGGATGAAGTCCAAAACCTCAGCCGATCTCGTTCGGTTCTTTCTCGAACAATACTTCCCCGCCTCTCAGCGAAACCATCGGACTCGCGTGGGAGAGGCCCGCGGCTTCGGTCAATCAAGTGGACAAGCCTTTCCGGAGCAAAGATGCTGAGTGGTACCCCGACCTCGAGAACTATCCTCGCCTCAACGGCCCACTTTCGCCAGCCTCACTGCCCAACCTGCGGCGCGCGCCTTGTCCAGGCCCCGAAGCGGTGTTCGCCAGGCTTCCCAGGCACCTCGCAGTTGCTGGTAGTATCCCCTGGTCTTCCGGCTGCGCAAAGGCGGCCGCTCCGCCATGATGGCAAGGTAGCGCGCGAAGACGGCCTCGTCGCATCCGGTATGTACGAAGAAATCTACAGCCTTCTCTGCCTCCGCCAGGTCCACCTCCCGTCGCCGCAAGTCTTCAGCCAAACGCTCCGCTTCCTCCACGATCCGGTCCCAATCCGGCATGTCCCATCCCTCCCGTGCCCATTCTGCCGCTGCAACTGCTCCTCTTTTGTTTCCGCGGATTGGATCTTTGTAAGTCCTGTGAAAAAGTATCCCCTCACCGCCGAGGCGCAGAGATCACAGGGAATACCACTTAGAGCGGCCGACGAACGCCAATGACTCCCAGCGGGCATTGCCCGCGCGCTACCTCATTCCGGACATTAGGCCGAGGTTACTCAAAGAAAACCAGAGACGTAACACTGCCCCATCGGCCGGGAGGTCGAGCCCCCCGGATGCCCTTTGGGCCCCTTGTCAACATTGTTGCTTGTCGAACACACTCTGGGACGTCTCTGCGTTCTCTGCGCCTCTATGGTTTGCCAGGCTTTCGACTTCTTCACGAGCCTCTTAATACACCCCTTCTGGCGCCTGGCGCTCCGTTAGCCCCCGCTCCGCGTAGATTCTTGCCAGCTCCTCAAGCTGCGGTCGCAACAGCAGTCCCTCCGCCTGCGCTTTCTCAATGAGCGAGTTCACCTTCGACTCCAAATCCTCGCCATGAAAGACCTGCTTGGCCTGCCCCAGGCGGCCGCTCCGCTCCAACCCCCAGACCAGTTCCAGCGAATCTGGTTGGATCAAAACTGTCCCCATCCCCACCGGTTTTCCCGCTCCGACCTTGATGGGAAATCGGCTGTCATTCTTCAGTCCCATCGCAGCCAGAACAAGTCCGAGCTCGCCCTCGGTGAGATTGACGAAGTGCAGACATCCGTCCAAAACGGCGCCGGTCCCAAACGCCACGCGCCGATCGGGCCCCTTCGCGCGCCGCGCGTGGTAGTAGAATTTGCGGCCTTTGGCCTGACCTCTGTCCAAATAGACCGCCGGGAGTCCCCGCGACCTCCGTGCCGGCTGCCAGAGAAGGGGCGTCGAAACGATGACGATTTTTCTCCTCTCCTCGCGGACCACGGCGTCGTCGAAAGCGATCCGCCCCTGCAGACTGCGCCGCTTTCCACCTGCCAGGCCGAAAATCCTGCACGCCGGGCACAGCTCATCAAGCCTCGTGCAGCGCGCAAGATGACCCGGCAAGTACCGCAATGTCTGCGGACTTCGCACGCCGATGCAACTCGGCGAGATAGCCTCTACTACTGCGCGCACGGCCCCTTTCCAGCTGGATCCGGGGACGAGGTGAACCCTTTGCCCCGACCGCTGAATCCGCGAATCTTCCAGCAGCAACTCGTACCCCGAAGGCCCCTGGAAGAGCTCTTGGTAGCCGCTCGCCACCTGAACCGGCGTTTTCACGTGAGCCGCAAAGCGCAAAGCCCCCGTCAAGAGATTCTCGTCGTAGCGAGCGTGGCCACCGGGTAGCTGATGCCGCTGCGGCTCGTCCTGGACAAAAGGCACGAAGGCATACGGCTTCTCCACCAGGTCGTTCATCCTTCCTCCGCTTTCCCGCCTCTTTCCTGGTCCAGTCGGATGGAACCGGGTTCCACCAGCTCAATCCCGCAATATCGATCGGCGAAACGCAAACCATTTCTCCAGTACGAACGAACTTCCGCCACAACCGCTTTCTCGGGAACGTCCTGCGCAATCCCATACACAAGAGCCCGAGGGTACACCACCTCCCCTCGGATACCGTTCTCCTCGCCACGGAGGCGCATTTTCCGGCCGGCCAGGACGCGTCGGCCTCTCTTCACTTCAAAAGTCTCAGGTTCACCCACCCAGAAATCGCGCAGCCGACCAGCGAGATCTCCCCTTTCAGTGAGAATCGCCACAGTCGGCTTCCCCCCACGGCGCGTCATCCGAAGCTCTGCCTGGCCCGAAAACAGCCGGAAATGATCCCACTGCTCTTCCAACACCTCCAGAGATTCCCACCGAGCCGGCAGTACGCATTTCGTGGCGTTCCAGCCGAACCACCACGTTCGGTCTTTCGGAAATAGCTCGATGCCGACCAGCACTTCGTAGACTTCCGTCGGACTCCGGTCTCCAGACACGCGGTACCAGTAGCCACGTTCTCTCATCCGACCTTCTCCTGCGTCCACAGGGGTACCAATTCCTCGAGCGCTGCGCGGATCTCCTCCGAATCATCCGACTCACTCACCCAGAAACCCCGTTGCGCACTGTCCTCGAAAGGCCAGGGCGACTCGTCTTTCTTGGGATCCGGAAGACCGTAGTTCGCCAGCGTATCGCCCGCGAGCGCAGCCACGCCTCGGATGCGACCTTGCTGCTTCTGCAGAGTCCGGTAGGTCAGCCGATCAAATCCGATCGCGACACGGCCCAGACCCTTGGACTTGCCGAAGCCGATAGGCACCAAACCATCCCCGATGTCCAGGAGCGCCGCCGCCACCAGCCCCAACTGGCCAACCGTGAAGTTGCGAATCGTCAACGACCCGCTAAACTTGCCGTCAGTGACCACCTCCATTTCGAAGGGCCCTTGCGCAACAGCACCGGTCAAACGGTCGATGGCGACACCGTGACGCACCTCAAGACTCACCCTCTCACCCTCCGCAACGTGG
>CAYXFI010000333.1:2189-4741 GCA_964464205.1 uncultured Cytophagia bacterium | reverse complement strand
TACCTAGACACCAGCCATGAGGCATTCCGGGACTTGACGAACCTCCCGCAAGGAGGTCAGATCGCTTTGTGCAGCCTGCCAACCCAGACGCGAAGGGCAGCTCGCTGGGATTTCTGGCAGGTTCTCTACGCTCGCCGCGTCGCCGCCTTCCAAAAGTCTCGCAGTAACCGTCACGTGAGTGCGGTTCGCTCCGGAGGAGCGGGAACCCGCAAGCCGAATTTCCCCTTGCTTTTCACTGGACTCGTGTGGATATTTGCGCACCGTCGGTAGGAGAACAAAGAGCGAGAAACGGCCGATGGCCTCGGCGACCGGCGACGAGCTTCGGGACCTCCAGAAGAAAGCCCAGAACCTCTCCACCCTGATCGAAGTCAGCGCCATCGTGAACTCCACGCTGGACCTCGACGAGGTCGTCCGTCTGGTGATGGAGAAGGCGCAGGAAGTGATGAACGCCGAAGCGAGCTCGGTATTGCTCCTGAACCCCCAGACTGGAAGGCTCGAGGTCCAGTCGGCCTTGGGTGAGGTCGGCGAGAAGGTCCGCGAGACCCTTTCCCTCGAGATCGGGCAGGGCATCGCTGGCTGGATCGCCCAGACCGGTCAACCGCTGAACGTGCCGGATGTATCCAAGGATCCGCGGTTCTACGACCAGGTGGATCGGGCCACGGGCTTTCGTACGCGCAGCATTCTCGGCGCTCCCCTGGTAGTGCGGGGCCGGGTGATCGGCGTGGCGGAAGTGATCAATCGCCGCGACGGTCGGCCTTTCGACGACGATGACATCGAATTGTTCACGGCGTTTTGCCGGCAGGTAGCCCTGGCCATCGAAAACGCGCGGATGCATCGCGAGATGCTGGAACGCCAGCGCCTCGAACAGCAGCTCGAGGCAGCGAAGGTCATCCAGGAGAGTTTCCTGCCGAAGGAGATGCCTTCCTGCCCGATGCACAGGTTCGAGGTGGCCGCGCACTACGAGCCCGCTCGCGCAATCGGGGGCGACTTCTACGACTTCATTGCGCTGGATGGGGACCGGCTCGGCGTGGTCGTGGGCGACGTGTCGGGTAAGGGCATCCCCGCCGCCCTTTTCATGGCCAGGCTCATCAGCGATTTGCACACCTACGCCAAAGCGGACATTCCCCCACACGAAACACTCTCCCGCCTCAACGCTCAGCTCACCAAACGCAGTCAGCGCGGCATGTTCGTGACCCTGATCTACGCGATTCTTGACGCCGGGCGAGGACGTCTCACGTACGCCAACGCCGGGCACGTGCCTCCGCTTCTCATTGCCGGTGCCACGGGGCAGGTGCAACGACTGCAGCAGTCCCGGGGCATCCCGCTGGGAATCCGCGGGGACGCCAGCTACGCTCCGGCGAGCGTCCAACTCGATCACAGCGACCACGTGCTGATCTACACCGACGGCCTCACCGAAGCCAAAAACCCGCAGCGGCAGCTCTTCAGTCTCGAACAACTGATCCGGGAAGTCAGACGTCCGTGGCGCACCCCTTCCGAGCTGGTCCATCACGTGGTGGACAGGGTACGCACGTTCATCGGAGAAGCCCCACCGGCGGACGATGTGACGCTGGTGGCGGTGAAATGGTGTTGATAGGATCACGACTTTCGTACCGGGGATTCGCTCCCCGGCTGGACTTCGGGAAGCTGGCGCGGTCCGGTTGAGGATGTTAGAGCGACCGCGTCTGAACGCGTTCCCCACAGGGGCGGAGAGTCTGTTTGGCCCGGACAAAAAGGCGAGAGAATTCTGCGACGACACGTCATGTGACGGTACTGATTCCCAGCGCCCCCGAGTACCTGAAAGTGATCCGGGCGGTGATCCGAGAATTCGGCGAACTGGACCACTGGTCCGATGAGGACATCCGCGCCACGGTGCTGGCCGTGGACGAGGCTTGTTCGAACATCATGAAGCACGCGTACAAAGGCCAGACGGGGCACACAATCACGGTCAAGATCGAGGCGGGAGAAGAAGCCCTGCAGGTCGAGCTACTCGATCAGGGCGAACCGGTGGATCCGAAGAACATCCAGCCGCGAAAGCTCGACGAGATCAGGCCGGGAGGGCTCGGCGTGTACCTAATCTCCGCCCTGATGGACGACGTGGTTTTCGACACGGAGTACACCGAAGGCAACCGACTGATCCTGAAACGACGCATCACGAGGACAGATGGCCGGGAAGCTTGACATTCGGGTGGAGCGTCGCGACGGTGCCCACGTGGTGGCCATCCGCGGCGACGTGGACCTGTACTCCTCCCCCGAAGCGCGGAAAGTGATCCTCGAGCAGGCTCAGTGCACCAATGAGAAGCTCATTGTCGATTTGACCGGGGTGGAGTACATGGACAGCTCCGGGGTGGCCACGCTCGTGGAGGGGCTGCAGGCCATGGAGAAGCGCGGCGGGCGGCTCGTGCTCTGCGGTTTGAACCGCATGGTCCGTGAAGTGTTTGAGCTGACGCACCTCGACACCGTCTTCGACATCGTCGATTCCGTTGATGACGCTTTGGAGCTCGCCTGAGGCAGCAGGGATGATGGCCGCCGCACGCAATCTTGCCGGGGCCCTC
>CAYXFI010000333.1:0-2179 GCA_964464205.1 uncultured Cytophagia bacterium | reverse complement strand
GACCTGGTTTCTGCTGCTGGAGATGGACCGGTTCTCTCGATTGACCGGGCAGGCGCTGTACTGGTTGATCGTGGCCCCGTTCCGCGGCTACAGAATCCGCTGGCGAAGCACCGTGGAGCAGATGGTCCGGTTCGGGGTGAATTCGGTACCCATCGCGTCGATGATCGCCTTCTTCGTCGGGCTGATCCTCGGGATGCAGGCTGCCTACCAGCTCAAGCCGTTTGGGGTCACCATCTACATGGCCAACCTGGTGGGGGTTTCGGTCACGAGAGAGCTCGGCCCCATGCTCACGGCCATCGTGATCGCGGGCCGGAGCGGCTCCGCCATCGCTGCCGAAATAGGCACGATGAAGGTCTCGGAGGAGATCGATGCCCTCTACACGATGGGGATCAACCCGGTCCATTTCCTAGTGGTTCCCAGGTTGCTCGCCATGCTGATCATGCTCCCCTGCCTCACCATCATCGCCGACGCGATCGGCATTCTGGGAGGGGCTTTCGTGGGCATCTTCTGGGAGGGACTAGACGCCGCACGCTACTTTCACCAAACGGCGGGAGCACTGGTGCTGAAGGATCTGTTCACGGGACTTTTCAAGAGCGGTGTCTTCGCGCTCCTCGTCACCATCCTCGGGTGCCACCACGGCTTCTCAGTGAAAGGCGGCGCCGAAGGTGTGGGGGCTCGGACCACCGCCTCGGTCGTGAGCTCGATCTTCATGATCATCACCGCGGATGTGCTGTTCACGGCGCTCTTCTACTCCACTTTGTGACGCTGGGCTTGCAGCGGTTTCAACCTGCGGGCAAATGGCTCCGCCAGGCAGCACTGGGGCGCTGAACGCGAGAAGGGCACACAGGAAAGCCAGTTGTGATGGACCGAAAACCGATCATTGAGATCCACGACCTTCACACCCGCTACGGGGACCTGGAGGTTCTGCGGGGCATCAACCTCACTGTGTACGAAGGCGAAACGCTGGCGATCCTGGGTCGATCCGGCTGCGGCAAGAGCACCCTTCTGCGACACATGATCGGCCTCAGCAAGCCCACCCGCGGTGAGATCCTTCTCTACGGGCGCGACATCACCCGAATGCGGGAAGAAGAGAAATTCCAATTGCTGAAGCGCGTGGGAATGCTTTTTCAGAGCGCTGCTCTGTTCAATTCGATGACCATCGCCGACAATGTGGCTCTGCCCCTGCGCGAACACACCCAGCTCGAAGAACCCACCATCCAGATTATGGTCCGCATGAAACTGGATCTGGTGGGCCTCAGCGGGTTCGAGAACTACCTGCCCTCGCAGCTCTCCGGCGGGATGCGCAAACGAGCCGGGCTGGCCCGCGCGCTGGCGATGGACCCAGACATCCTGTTCTGCGACGAGCCCTCCGCCGGACTGGACCCGATTGTAGCGGCTGGGATTGACCACTTGCTCCTGAAGCTGAAACGCGCTTTCCGCATGACCATGGTAGTGGTGACGCACGAGATGGCCTCCGTTTTCCTCATCGCGGATCGGATCGCGATGATGCACAACGGCCAGATCCTCGCCGTGGGCACGCCGGACGAGATCCGCCAGAACCCCCACCCGCTCGTGCAACAGTTTCTCCGCAGAGAGCCGGGTGACGAAGAAGTGGATCGGTCCGCCCTACTGCGCACGTTGACAGGTGGAGAAGGTTAGAACCATGGCCTACCGCACCGAAGAAGTGAAAGTCGGGGTGATTGTGGCGCTGAGCCTGGTCCTGCTCGTCGCCTTCATCCTGATCATCAGTGGCATCCAGTTCCGACGCGAAACCGTGTTCTACTCCACGCGGCTGGACTGGGTGGGCGGGCTCGATGTCGGCACCCCGGTCCGCCTCGGGGGTGTACAGGTGGGTCGGATCGCCCAGGTCGTTTTCCCAAAGGGAGAAGATCGCAGGATTGAGCTGCTGCTCGAACTCAGGAAGGACACGCCCGTCAAAACGGATTCCCGGGCGTACATGACCTCCATCGGCCTGATGGGCGAGTTCTACGTCGAGATCACGCCGGGGTCGCCGGAAGCTCCCCTGCTTCCGCCGGGGAGCGAGATCCCCTCTCTACCCTCCACCACGTTCTCGCAGCTGTCCCAGCAGATGGGGAAGCTGTCTACGGACCTCAAGACGATCCTCGCAAACGTGAGCTCTCTTCTGGACGCGGAGAATCCCGACGGGGTGGCCGCGATG
>CAYXFI010000332.1:0-4792 GCA_964464205.1 uncultured Cytophagia bacterium | reverse complement strand
CGCGTCTCGGAGTTGGTCGTCTACTTAACATCCGAAGGTTCGTAGAGATGAACGAACGTCCAGACTCTGCATCAAAGAGTTCCGGGAAAAGAATCGCCGGAATCCCAGGACTGAGCGAAACTTTGATCCGCATGCGGACCACAGGTGAGTCGTACGACCGAGGAGTGGAATACTACCGCCGTGGCGCTGTGCTTTCAGTCGTGGAGCGCGCAGGGCAGATCGAAGCGAGCGTGAGTGGTAGCCAGTACGTGCCCTACAAGGTGCGCGTACGGATCGGCGAGCGCGGCGTTTTAGAGGCGAGTTGCTCCTGTCCGTATGTTTGGGGCGGGTGGTGCAAGCACATCGTCGCCGTGCTCCTGTATTGCTTGCACGAGCCCGAGAAGATCGAGACACGCACTTCAATCGAAGAGATCCTGGCCAAGCTCGGCCAGTCCGAGCTAGTGGATTTGCTTCTGTGGTTGCTGAAACGCCGCCCCGAACTGTCGGACGAAGTCGAAATGAGATTGCAGACCACGGTTGTAGAATTCGGGCAGGAAAGCAACCTGGAAGGAAAAGACGACAAATCGCGGCATCCTGCCTCTTCGACGGCGGGGTTGAGGCGGGTGGATCCCGAACCATTCCGACGCCGGATGAGGTATGCATTGCTTGAGCTCGCTCGGTCGAGTCGCGGAAGATTTGACTACTGGGGACCGGAAGATGCGGTCCACGAGCCTCTCTGCGTTGTTGACGAGGTTCGGAAATTCATCAGGGACGGCGACGGTTGTAGCGCTCTCGAGGTTTTGGAAGCTGTCACCGAAGAATGTTTTGCCGAGGACGTTTTATTGGCAGTGATGTACGCAGATACCGCCAACCTGCTCTACGAATTGGGTTCTGCCTGGACGGAAGCCATTCTCACCGCGGACCTGTCCCGGGAGGAGCGTGAAGCGTGGCTGGATAGGTTGATGCAATGGAGCTCGTACCTGGACGAGTACGGGCTGGAAGAAGCATTCGAACTTGCGATTGAGGCAGCGCAGGAAGGCTGGGAGGAGCCAGAGCTCGTGCGCCTGCTGGAGGACGATACGCAGGTTCCACGCCCAGAGAGCACTAAGGCCTGGGATCCGAGGCTCATCGAAGTCCGGCTCGAAGTGCTCGAGCGCAAAGAACGCTACGAAGAATACCTGCGTCTTGCCCGAGCGACGGGTAGGACAGATGCGTACGCGACGATGCTGGTGCAGATCGGGCGGGTCCGCGATGCGGTTGACTTCGCTACGCAGCACTTCTCGACGGCCAGGGAGTGTTTAGCCTTGGTAGAAGCTTTGTGGTCTGCGGGACACTCCGAAGAAGCTTTTCAAATAGCCGAACACGGACTCGAACTGGAAGGCCCGCGCCACAGGCTCGGGGACTGGCTGTCAGAAGCGGCCGCAGCGGCCGGGAACGAGAACCTGGCGTTGGAGGCTGCGCGCGCCGCTTTCTTGGATTCGCCGACGCTCGAACGGTACTTGCGCGTGCGGGAACTGGCCGCTGAGCGTTGGCCTGAGCTTCAGCCCCTATTGCTGAAGGAGGTGGCCCGAAGCTCCGACCGCTATGAGCGGCTCCGCATCTATCTGCACGAGGGGATGCTCGAACAGGCGATCGCCACGGTGGATGAGTCAGGTCTCGCTTGGGAAGACGGCACGCTGGCCAGGGTAGTGGACGCTGCCATCGAGTCTCATCCTGGCTGGGTCATTGGACGGTGCAAGCAAGTCGCCGAGTCGATCATGAACGAAGGTAGATCGAAAGAGTACGGCCGAGCCGTCCGCTGGCTGGAAAAGGCCAAGCGAGCCTATCTCGTATCAGGTCGTGAAACGGAATGGCGATCGTACTTGGCTGCGCTCCTTGAGCGACATCGCAGGAAATACACGCTGGTACCCAGATTGAAAGAGTTGCGCTGAGGGGAAGGGTGGGGTGACGAGCTCCGGGGGCGGTGCGCCTAGCCCAGAGCTTTTATGGCCTCCGCGTATCAGAAGCAAACCTCAAACTCGCTTATCGAGGGAAACAGATGAAATGGCTGTCGAAGTCTCTGATCTTAGTCGTCCTGACGAGTCTGTTGGGTTGCAGCGGGACACCGGGTTCCGGTGGTCTGGTCCTCGAGTCCCCGGCAGGAAATCGCCCCACCAAAATCGATCGGAACGGCGAGACGATCATCCCCAACGGCCGGATCATTCGTCCCGCCGGGCGTCAGATCACCGTGGCGCCGCATCCGTACGGGATGGCCCTGAGTCCGGACGGCAACACCCTCGTGACCGCGAACAGCGGCGTGCGGCCCTTCTCGCTGTCCTTCATCCGCGACGTGAAGGGCGACAGCCCGCGCGTGCAGCAGGTGCCTCCAACGCCGCACACCGATCCGGACGTGCTGAACGCGCTCTTCATGGGTTTGGCGTTTTCGGTCACCGGCGACACTCTGTACGTGGCGGGCGGTGAAGACGGGGTGGTCCTGGTGTTCGACGCGAGGAAGGGCGAGAAGCTGGGGAGCATCGACCTGAATGTGCCCTTCGGCGGGCGCGAGTACGAGGACAGTTACCCCGGGGACTTGGCTCTGGCCCGGGACGGGCGCCATCTCGTGGTCGTGGATCAGACGAACTTCAGGCTCGTCGTGCTGGACGTCCGCACCAGGCGGATCACTGCCTCGGTGCCCACGGGACGCTACCCGTTCGCCGTAACCCTTGATCAGGAGGCGGACCGCGCGTTTGTGGCCAACATCGGCATGTTCGAGTACTCGGTGATCGAAGGCTACGACCCGAAGCGACCGGATGAAACGGGGCTGCATTTCCCAGCCTTCGGGTTTCCCTCGCTGGAGGCGTGGCAGGGCAAGTGGGTGAACGGTCGCTGGGTGCCGGGGCTGGGGGATCCCAACGCTCCCGAGTCCTTCTCCGTGTGGGTGGTGGACGGCATCACGTCGGACCGGCCGCGCGTGATCGCGAAGATCAAAACGGGCATTCCGGTGGGCGGAATGATCGAAGGCTACCCGGCGGTGGGCGGCAGCTCACCGGCGGCCGTGGCGCTGACGGACGACAAGATCTACGTCAGCAACAGCAACAACGATCTCATCACCGTCCTGGATCGGGCCAGCTACCGCCGCCTGCGGGACATTCCGATTCGGCCGTGGCCGGAGCTCGCCAAGCTCAACGGGGCCATTCCTTTCGGCCTGGCGGCAAGTCCCGATGGTTCGCGCGTGTACGTGGCGCTTGCGGGCATCAACGCCGTTGGGGTGATCGACGCGCACCGGGATCGCCTCATCGGACTCATCCCGGTGGGCTGGTTCCCCAGCAAGGTTCTGGTGAGTCGGGACGGCGAGACCCTGTACGTGGCTAACGCCAAGGGTTACGGCTCCGGACCCAACGCGGGACCCGATTTCAAGCGGGGCCCCGAGGGAGTGTACGTCGGCAACCTGATGAAGGGCACGGTCTCGATCATCCCCCGTCCCTCCCGATGGACGCTGCTGCGGATGACCCGCCGTGTGAAACGTTACAACGTGAAAATCACGCCAGCCTCCCGCTACCCGAAGGAGCGGCGGGAAAGCAATCCCGTGCCGCTGCTTCCCGGGCAAAAGGGCGTCAGCCCCATCAAACACGTGATCTACGTGACCAAAGAGAATCGCACGTTTGACGAGGTGTTCGGCGATCTGGAGGGAGTGGACGGCCTACCCGAGCTAGCCCGCTTCGGTGAGAATCGACGCGTCGTGAGTCGCGACGGCAAGCGCGTGCTCGAAGGTGTCACGGTGATGCCGAATCACCACGCGCTGGCGCGCCGCTTCGCCGTAAGCGACAACTTCTACTGCGACTCTGACGTTTCAGCCGATGGTCACCGCTGGATGGTCGGCACGTACCCCGGTGTGTGGGTTGAGACGGGTACCGCCGCCGCTTACGGAGGACGCCGCCGGTTTCGACTGTTTTCCACGGCCCCCGGGCGCCGCGGTTTCACCGGGTCGTCGGGCGCGGTGTACCCGGAGGACTACAACCAGGCCGGCGCGCTCTGGGAGCATCTGGAGCGGAACGGAGTGGATTTCTACAACTTCGGCATCGGCTTCGAATTCGCCGGGGCCGAGGAAGAGCGCGAATTCCCGTTCACGGGCGTTCGTCTACCCGTCAACTACCCGATGCCGCGCGCCCTGTACGAGCACACGTCTCGCCTGTACGCCACGTACAACACGTCGGTGCCGGACCAGTTCCGGATCGACATGTTCGAGAAGGAGTTCCGTGAGCGGTGGCTGAGCGGGAGGGAGCCTTTCCCGCAATTCATCTCGATGATGTTGCCCAACGACCACGGTTCCGGTGAACGCCCAGAGGACGGCTACCCGTTTTTCGCCTCGTACCAGGCGGACAACGATCTGGCGCTCGGACGGCTGGTGGACATCGTCAGTCACAGCCCCTTCTGGAAAGAGACGGTGATTTTCGTGACCGAAGACGATCCGCAGGGCGGCGTGGACCACGTGGACGCCCACCGGAGCATCCTGTTGATCATTTCGCCCTGGATGAAGCCGGGGTACGTCTCGCACACCCACGCGAGCTTCGGTAGCATCATTAGGACCATTGAGCTGATCCTCGGCATCCCATTCTTGAACCAGTACGACGCGATGGCCGCGGACCTGGCCGACTGCTTCACGGACACGCCCACGCTCGATCCGTACAGCGCGGTTCCCATCGACAAGCGCCTGTTCGATCCGGACAAGGTGTTGCGCCCGGGCGATCCCGGTTTCGATTGGAAGAAGCTGAGGGAATCAGCCGAACTCGACAATCCCTACGACGCGATACGTTGGCTGGAGATGGACCGGCCC
>CAYXFI010000331.1:0-4808 GCA_964464205.1 uncultured Cytophagia bacterium | reverse complement strand
GGTGAAGCTGGCCAACGCCCCCGGCAGGACCGTGATGCTCGATGTCTGCTGCGTCACCCCGTCGGCAGCGGCCTGCAGCACCGTGGGAGTAGTATTGAACAACGTTTGGTTGGCACTTCCCGAGCCGCTGGAAACGGTGATGTCCCGCAACACCGGCTGGCTGCCATCCGGACTCGGCCCGCCGCCACTCGCCACGGTCACCGTCAGCACTCCACTCCAGGCGTTGCCGTAGGCGTCCTGTGCGTCGCTGACGTTCAGCGCGAAAGCGGTTCCCGCCGTGACGGTATCAGGCCCAGTCAGGGTGAATGTGTTCAGAGAGGCCACATCAACCTGAATGTTGGAGGTAGTCTGCGAGGGACTGCCATCCGTCTCGGCCACGGTGATCGTCTGCAGACCCGCCGTCTTGAGCGTCACGCTTTCGGAGTGAACCCCATTGTCCCCGGAACTGAAAGTGTAGTCCGCGGGGAGATCGGCCTTGGGATCAGTGCTGCTGTAGTGCACGGTCCCGGTGTAGTCGGTTTTCGTGTTCCCCCAAGCGTCTTTGACCGTCAGGGTCACCGTGACCGACTGGCCCGCGGTCACGCTCGTCGAGTAACCAGACAGCTCGAAAGCCTGTGCCGGGCCCGGATTCACCGTGGTGACCGTCCAGGTATCGGACACACCGTCCGCCTGGCCCGTGAACTGCACATCGGATTCTACCCTGTACAGGGTCTGCTGGGCGGAGCCGCTCCCGTCAGTCACAGGGATGTCGTTCAAGACCGGGTTTGTACCGTCCGGCGCCGTGTGCGAGCCGCCGTCGAGCGAGATCGCGATGGTTCCGCTCCAATCATTGCCGTAGGCATCCTGCGCCGAGCTCACCGTGAGTGTGAAGGGGCTTCCAGCCGTAACGGTGGCAGGTCCCGACAGATCGAAACTGTTCAGGGACCCCGGCATCACATCCACGGCCTCAGTAGTGGCGGAGATCGAGTCGGTCACATCAGTTACGGTGAAGGTCTGGGCACCCGCTGTGCGCAGGACGAAGTCGGACCCGTTGAACGTGGTCGTTGAGCTGTTGCTCACATTACGGTCCGCGGGAAGGCTGATCGGACTGGGGTCGCTCGTGGTCCAGTGCAGCGTGCCGGAGTAGTTGGTCTTCTCGTTGCCGTATGCGTCGTAGGCGGTTACGGTGACGGTACCCGTCAGGCCGATTCCAGCCGTCACCGTGTCCTGCAGCGATGAGACAGTGAAGTGATGCAGTGGACCGGGGACAATGGTGAACGAACCGTAGCCGTAGGTGCCGTTGATAGCGGCGGAGTCGGCCGTGAGGATTTCGACCTTGGCTGAATCCTCACCCACAGTCGTCCGGTTGGTCACGTTCGCAATCTTCAGGGTAGCCACGTCGCTAGGGTCGAGCTGAGTACCGGTGGAATCGCGGTAGACGTAGACGGTATCGCCGCTCGTGTCCACCGTGAGTCCGCCGTCGAGGGAATCTTCCCCCATGGCCACCAGCACAGTGGACACGTCAAAACCGGACGGGAACGTGATCCGAATGATCCCATCGGCAGGAAGGCTGTCACCCGCTGGGATCGTGAAGCTGATGGTGTAAATGGACAGTTGCCCCGCCCCAGCGTCGTCCGGGGTGACACTGACGTTCTGCAAAGTGCCGGCCCAGGCGGAAGCGCCGGCCACTAACACTGACGCCACCAGCAGGAACACCCATTTCGCCCGCCGGCCTCGCATTCTCAGCGCTCCTCCCCTGAAGTCCCGTCCGTTCTCACCGTTCTACTCGAGTCCTGGGCGAGCGCCACTTCACGGCGCCGTCCAGCGTCACCACTCGCCCGCCGCCCGCATCCACGGTCACCCGCACGGTCAGGTTGGGGTCCGCCCGTCGAGGATTCCGCACGTTCGCAATCTTCAGGTCCACTTCCCGGCCCGCAGGAATCGTGTGACCCCGACCGCTACGCTCCACCACCACCTCCTGACCGCTCGTGCGCAGCCGGAACCCCCCGTCGATCCGGTCCGACCCAACCACCTGAACCTCCGACAAGTCAAAAGTCGCTGGAAAACGCAGGCGAAGCACTGCGTTCGGGGGCAAGGGTCGAGACAGAGCGAAGCGAAGCTCGCAGATCGAACGGCCACCCGGCTGCGGATTCACCAGGTACACCGCCAGCGTGTCCGCGGAGTGAGCCACCGCCGGGAGTAGAGCCATCGCCCAGAAAACCAGGGAACGGCAACGACGCAGCAGCACTTTCATGTCGTCACCTGTCTGCTTTCGCGCATCTGTTTCCTCTGCGAACAAGTAGACCACGTTCCCCCGTTCGAACGCTGCGAAAAAGCGCATCAAGTCAATTGTGCAAAATCCGAACCAATTTGCGGCACAGCTCCGTCGGTGCGGCTGCCTCAGACCGGGGATTCAAAACGAAACGGCCGCCACGCGAGTTGCAATCCCGTGTCTCATGAGTGCGCACGATCACGTTCTCGAAACTCAGAAGGTCCCAAAAGATGAGGCGCCCCCCATCACTCGAACGGCCTCTCTCAGTCCAACCAGATTTTCTCGCCCGGAGCGCCAACGCTCCCGGGGCTCATTTCAGCACCGCGCGCAGCAAAATCAGGAAGCCTTTGCCGTCGTTCTGAGCGAGCCTCAGGTTCCTGGACGCCCGTTCGAAATCGGGATTGATCCGGAGAGCTTCGCGAAATTCATCGAGCGCCCTGAGGAAAAGATTCCGCGCCTGGATGAGGTACGCCACGCCCAGGCTGTTGTGCAGGTCGGCGTAGTCCGGTGTCCTCTGAATCTCCTCCTCGAGCCACCGAATGTAGGAAGCCAGCGCCTGCTCGTCGCGGCCTTTGCCGCCGTACATGAACTGCAGATAGAATTCGTGATCGTGTAGTAAGCGCTCATCCGACGGCAGGCGCGAGCGCAGTTTTTCGATCTCCTCTTCCGCCCTGGCCAGATCCTGCAGTTTGGCCGCTTCGAACACCTTCTCCGCGTCTTCCACGCTCAGCTCGGGGCTGAGGTCCACCGCCTTGCGGACGCTGCTGAGAGCTTTGCGGATCCGGGTGAGGACCGGCGGCAGCGCAGGATCCTCCACGTTCTCCCTAGCACTCGTGAACAGAGTCCTCGCCAGGTTGAGATGCGCTTCCGCGTAGTCGGGGTTGCGTTCGATGGCTTTCTGGAACGCCTCTGCCGCCTCGGCGTAGCGCCCGAGGCGGTGCAGAATCAGGCCGCGGAGGTTGTGCAGGTCCGGAAACTCCGGGCCCCGACTCAACCCCTCTTTCACCGCAGCCAGCGCGTCCTCCGGCCGGTCGAGCGCCAGCAATGCCCGAGCCAGGTTGCCGTAGTACTCGGGCTTCGTTGGATCGGCCTTGATCGCGAGGGTGAATTCTCGCATCGCCTCGCGGTACAGGCCGCGGTGCAGGAACACGAGACCGAGCCGATTGTTCGACGCCGGATGGTCTACAGTGCGAATCTTCCTCTGGATGTAGTGGAGGATCTCGTAGTCCGCCGTCACGCGGCGATGCAGCTCCTCCACTCTCGCCTTCACTTCGTCGATGGGCAATTCGGCGGGTACGTCGATCTCACGCCTCTCAATCAGGCGCCCGTCGTCGAACACGCTGGTGACGATCCGCTCCTGCTCCGCAACGTAGGAGCTCTCCACCAGCAACTTCTTCTCACCGAATTCCACTTCGGAATGGAAACCAAGGCTCTCCACCGGGGATCACCCCTTTTGAGCACTACCACGTCAAACGCTGGCAAATCCGGGCCACGGGCACACGTCCGCCTCAAGAATCGGCCCGAGGGAGGAAATTGTTAGCCCTTCCGGAGATCCTGCCAGCGCCACCTCCGCGAAAGCCCGGCCCGGTCTACTTGGGCACCGACGCTCGCGTCGTCGCTACCTGGGGGCTCTGCATCTCCTCGCGGAGCTCCCGGAAGGCCTTGGCCAACCTGCCGAGTCCCTCCCGCAGGGTATCCTCCGAACTGGTGAAGCTGATCCGAATGTGGCCCACAGCGCCGAACGGTTCACCGGGTACCACCGCCACGTGCCACCGGTCCAGAAGCCACCGACACAGTTCCACGCTGGTGGGAAAAGAGCCGGAGCCCAGGTACTTGCTCACGTCGGGCAACACGTAGAACGCCCCTTCCGGCCTGGAACAACCCAGACCGGGGATCTCGCCCAGAAGATCGCACACCAGATCCCGACGTCTTTGAAACTCGCGGCGCATTTCTTCCACGCACGACTGATCGCCCTCAAGCGCCGCCAGAGCCGCCCTTTGCGAGATCGAGCAAGGGTTTGAGGTGCTGTGCCCGATCACTTTTGCGATTTCCGACACGACCTCCCGCGGCGCCGCCAGGTATCCGATGCGCCAACCGGTCATCGCGTACGCCTTGGAGAAACCGTTCACGACCACGAGCCGGTCCCGAAGCTCGGGGAAGGAGGCCAGGCTTGCGAACTCCACTCCGTCGTACACCAGCTTGGCGTAGATCTCATCCGCCAGCACAAACGCGTCGCTCCGCCGGAGCACCTCAACCAGAGGTTCGAGATCGCGTCGGCTGTAGACAGCCCCGGTGGGATTACACGGGTTGTTCACAATCACCAGTTTGGTTCTCGGGGTAAGCGCCTCCTCAAGCTCCGCCACGGTCACTTTGTAGTTCCGCTCCCGGCGCGCCGACAAGAATTTCGGTTCCGTTCCCGCCAAGCGCACCATTTGCGGGTAGCTGACCCAGTGAGGGGAGAAAATCAGAACCTCGTCTCCTTCCTCACATAGGGCCATCACTACACTGAAGATCGCGAATTTTCCCCCGGTAGTGACGGCAATGTTGGAAGCATCGT
>CAYXFI010000330.1:0-4825 GCA_964464205.1 uncultured Cytophagia bacterium | reverse complement strand
CCTGGTCGGAGGAGTGCGCGACGACGAGTTCGAGCTGCCCGTTTTCAAGCAGCGCGCCCATTCTGGCCAAAACGTCCGGGAACTCTTCCTGCAAGACCTCCAGAGCCCACCCCTGGATCTCGAAGTCGCCTTTGTACTTGGGATTCCGCTCGTAGAATTCGAGCAAAGGAATGATCGATTCGCGAACGATGCGCCGCTCGATCCGCTGATCGCCGGCAACGTACTGCAGATTGAAATGGTACACCGCCATCGCGTACTTCGGTTTCGCCACAGCCCCAACCGCGTTGAGCATGAGCAGAACAGCGACACCAGCCAGGATCAGCTTCCGCACGGATGCCTCCCAAGTTTCGGTTCCTACTCGGTTTGTGCAAAGCTACGGCAAAAGTAAGGCAAAGCCGAGTGATTATCAACCGCTTTTCTCCCCTGCTCACAAATCCGCAGGCCGATTCTTGACTTTTGTGTAAAAGATGCATAGACTTTGATGTGAGATCTGGCCGATGCGCTGTCGGCCACCGGTCGCAAGCTCAGGGGAATGACGCCCTTTTGGGCGGTTGACCTGGCAGGGAAACGAAGGCAATTGCAGGTAGGGAGGACCAGGATGAAACGCATACTGGCCGTTGTGGCATCGCTGGCGATGGTCATGGGTAGCACGCTGGCTCTGAAGGCCCAGACCGTCGAGGATTACCTCGCCGAGGGCGACAGCGCCTACGCGAAGTTCGAATTGGAGAAAGCTCTCGAAGCCTACCAGAAAGCCGTGCAACTGGACTCCACCAATTGCGAGGCGCTGTGGAAGCTGGCCCAGGCCTACGTGGACGTGGGCGAGAAGAAACCGAAGAAAGAACAGAAGCAATACTACCTGACCGCCGAGAAATACGCTCGGCAAGCGGTCCGTCTGTGTCCCGATAACGCGGATGCCCACTTCATTCTGTCGGTGGCCGTCGGGAGGGTGGCATTGCTGGTGGGCGGCAAGAAAAAAGTGAAGCTGTCCCGAGAGGTAAAGGCCGAAGCGGAGAAAGCCATCGAACTCAATCCCAATCACGACGGGGCGCTCCACGTGCTAGCGCGGTGGCACCGCGAGGTGGCCAATCTGAGCGGCTTCCTGAAGCTGGCGGCGAAAGTCGTGTACGGAGGCCTGCCGCCCGCCAGCAACGAGAAGGCCGTCGAATACTTCAAGAGGGCAATTGAGATCAGGCCCAATCACATCAATCACCACCTCGAGCTCGGCCGTACTTACCAGATGATGAAGAAGTACGACTTGGCTCGGCAGGAGTACGAGAAGGTGCTCGAACTACCGGAAACCGACCCCGACGATCCCGAGTACAAAGCGGAGGCCAGAAAACTGCTGGAAAAGATCAAGGGAAAGTGATCGTGTCGGAGCAGCAGGCCGGCGTCTTCGTCGGCCCCATTCGAAAGTGCGGAGACACTCTCGTCCGTTGCGCCTGAAAGGGACATTCGAAGAATGCTGTTCGGACGACGGAAAGGGCAGATGCTGACGCAGAAAGTGAAGCCGGCAGCGGCGGCTCCGTGACTTTTCCAAAGGGGGTCGCATCCAGCGGATTGGCTTCGGAGGGAGGTAAAGGGGCACAAAATTCTTGCAAAAGCCATTGGTTCTATTTAGATTTGCGCTTGCTTGAGCGGAAGGTAAGTTGGATTAACCCGAGGGCATGGTTTTGGAGGATGGCAGTTGCACATTCTCGAGACGATTGCTAAGAACACCGGGTTGCCGGTCACCGGCCATGCCTTCGACCGCGTACTGGCCGCCATAGCGGCCACGGCCGACCCGTGGGAGATTGTGGATTTGGCTGACCAGCCTTTCAATCTCACGGTCGAGGCCGTCAAAGTACTGGCGGACGAAGGCTTTGTGAGATTCGAGGATGGTCGGGTGTACCTCACGGAGTCGGGCCGAGCTCTCGCAGACGAGCGGGGGATTGTTCCCACGAAGTTCTTTCGCTGTCCCACCTGCGGTGGAAGTGGGGTACGCCTCGACGAATTCCAGCAGGCGTTCGAGACCTTCCAGGAAATCGCGAAGGACCGGCCGAACCCGATCGACGAGTTCGATCAGGGCGTGCTGACGCCGGTCTCGGCCATGCGGCGCGTCGCCGTGATGATGCAACACGGCGATCTTGTCGGAAAGCGGGTGGCCATTCTCGGCGACGACGACCTGATGACGCTGGCCATCGGTCTGGCCGGCAATCCCAAAGAGATCGTCACGTTTGAGATCGACGATCGGTACGTCCAGTTCATCCGCAAACACGCGGAGCAGCTCGGCATCCCCTGCCGGGTACTGACGTTCGATCTGCGGCAATCTCTGCCGGATGATCTGTTTGGCCAGTTCGACACGTTTCTCAGCGATCCGCCCGAGAATTTCGCAGGTCTGTTCCTCTTTCTGGAACGGGGTTTCGGCCTGCTCAAGCCGGGCGATGGCCGCGCCGGCTACTTCGGCATGACGTTGACGGAATCGTCGCTGGCCAAGTGGGCCCGACTGCAGCAGTGGCTCGTGAGCGAGCACAGGGTCGTGCTGACCAACCTCATCTACGAGCACAGCGAATACGAGAACTGGGATTTCCTGCTGGACAGCATTCGATCGGATGTGGAACCGTATCGTCATTTCCCGACGATCAACTGGTACCGCAGTTCCTTCTACCGGGTGGAAACGCTGGACGGATTCAAACCAGAAAATCCCTCGTTCGAAGGCGCTGACATCTACAGCGACGAGGAACGGCTGGTCTACTCGAAGGAAGTGGAGAAACGAACCTCAAACCAGAGAGAAAGGAGGTGAGTCATGGGGCATCTCGGTCGGCACCTGATCCTGGAGTACTGGGACGCGGTGAATTTGAATAGTCCGGAGCTGGTTGAGCGTGCGCTCACGGAGGCTGCCCTGGCGGGAGGCGCCACCCTGCTGAGCGTGCGGACGCACCAGTTCGCGCCTCAGGGCGTCTCCGGAGTGGCGATCATCGCCGAGTCGCACATTTCCATCCACACGTGGCCGGAGTACGACTACGCCGCCGTGGATATTTTCACCTGCGGAGATCGGGTAGATCCTCACAAGATCAACGAGGTTTTGGCCAAGTACTTCCGACCGAAGAGGCAGAACGTGACGGAGATACTGCGCGGTCTGCAGACGGACAACTCGGAGGAGCAACCCGAGGAAGTGGCCGCGGGACATCTCTGACTGCAATGCCTATCGGAGCGTGATCCGACGGGGCTGCAGGCTGCAGCCCCGTTTGCATTTTGGGGCGGGGTATCATCGAGTGGCAGGGACCGATGCCTTCAGCGAGGACCTCTCGCGGAGACGCAAAGGCCGCAGAGCCGTTTACCCTTCGAGAAAAAAGTGATCCCAATACCGTGGACAAGCCCTCTTTGACCGACCCTCAGTGTAGTACTTGGGACAGTTCTTCCTCTAATGCGTTCCTCCCGGACGGTCATGGCGAGAATCTCAGAAACTGTGAGCCGACAGTCTCCACCGACACACGCGCTTTGCGCACCGCCCGTTACCCACACGTTTCCCCGGCTCCCGCTACTCGGCCCTGCGCCGCTTCCCCGCGTGGTCTTTCGTCGCGGACTTCGTGCGGATGAGATGCGTGATCACGACGCCCAGGTCGTAGATGTCAAGCACCCCATCCATGTTGGGGTCTTCAAGGTCAAGGGTACCCTGGGTCTCGTGCAACCGGTAAGCCAGTTTGAGAAACTTCGACAGAACGAGGCGCGGAATCTCCGAAACCCGCTCGGGGCCGTACCACTCGAAGACGTCACGGTCTCCCTTGCTGGCATTGCAGCTTCTGCAAGCGCACACGCAATTGTCCGCTGAGTTGAGCAATGTGACGATCCGAGGATCCACACCGGCCCGCGACACCGGGATGATGTGATCCGTACTCAGAGCTTTCTTCGCCCCGCAGTATACGCACACCCTGCCTCGGTCCAGCTCCTTCTGATAATCGTGGATCGACGAGGACCACCGTATCTCCCCCGAGACCAGCTTCTTGTACCTCGAAACAGTGAATCGGTAGTTACCCTCAAAACCGGCGGCGCGGGCGATGAGCTTGGCGTACTCCCAGTAGATAAGTTGCCTGACGGTCTTCACGAATCTCGGCGGCATGGCTTTCCCCTCCTTTTTGTCCGTACGGTAGGACAACCAAGAGCGACTTGTCCCCACGGACTTGAGAAACGGCTGCTCACGAAACCTCACACCGCTTCACCAACGGGGAAGCAATCGGAAATCACGAGGCGGGTACCCTACAGAGGGAGTCGAGCATGAGCGGAGGAGATCATGCACCGGTCGTGGTGAGTCATTCCTGGGTCAGCCAGTCAGCCAGGCGCTGCTTGATCCTCCGGAGCCGTTCAGGCGACACTTCCCCGATAGCACCGATGAGCACCTCCTGCCCCACTACCGCAAGCCGTCCGATCCGAATCACGCTGGCCACCTTTAGGCCCGAACGTTCGAAATCCGAATCCCCCGTTCCTACGAGCTCGTCGAACCCAGGCAGGTGTCGTTCCACCCTGGAAGAAATCATGCACACAAGCCAATCGTCGTACTCGCCCGGTAACTTCGCGAGCAACAGCACGGGCCCTAATTTTCCCGGTTCCAAATCCGTGTGCGGAAACCTCAGGAGAACAATCTGACCGGGTTTCTTCATCAGAAGATCACCTTCAAATCATCCTCTGTGTATTCTGGCCCCTCCCCTTCGTCCTCGTCACGCACCACGGAAGCCAGCGAAAAGTTAGTCCACTCCCGCCTTTCTTCCGGCGGGATAGAGTGCCGGACTTTGTATAGGAGGTATTCCACGAAGTGAAGCACCTCCCGTTGCAAATCCGGGGGCAATTGCCG